>NZ_LGZA01000042.1:0-16817 GCF_001308005.1 Neisseria sp. 74A18 | reverse complement strand
GTATAAGAGACAATAATTTACCCGAATAGAGCTTGATTTAGGCCGTCTGAAACGGTTTCAGACGGCCTTGAAGTGTTTTGCATTTCACTCATTTGGGCAACCGGTAGTGGCCTGTAATTTTGTAGCGGTAAAGAATATCTTCTTCCCGCGTGCCGCGTCCTATATTATGGATAATCAGGGGTTTGCCGCGAACACTCCGGTCGGACACAATACCGATATGGGTTAAACCGCGCCCTAAATCCCAAGTAACCACATCGCCCGCACGATAAGGCCCTGTAACAACACGGTAACCTTTACGGTCAAAATAAGTGGCGATATTCGGCACACGGCGGTGGTCGATATTGCGGTCGGTTGCTTTCAACCCCCACTTTTTAGGATAAGCCGAAAAGTTTTTCGACATATCTTCGTGAATCATCTGCTGCAAATCCCAGCCTTGCTTTCTCAGCGCGCGGATCAACACGTCGGTGCACACCCCTTTGTGCAGCGGCACGTCGCCCATAGGATAGTCCAGCCGGGTATAAGCCGGATCGTAAGATACGGTTTTGCCGATTTGCCAACGTGCATCTTGAACCAATTTCTGAGGCGACAAAGCCCACACAGGGAATGTATTCAACCCGAACACGCAAGCCGCAAGAAACACACGAACAGGAAACTTCATCCGAATAACTCCGAATCAACTTTAAAATACCGATATCATAACCAAACACCATGCTTTCAGACGGCCTCTGAAAGTTAAGTTGTATAAATATTATATATGGGCATAAACTGTTTCAGGCCGTCTGAAAGCAGCCTGAGACCTTTGCAAACCCTTTCCGCAAGGAGAAGCTTATGTATCCGATTCACGAACCCCGCGTGAGCGGCTTGTTAAAAGTATCCGACATCCATCAGATTTATTGGGAAGAATCCGGCAATCCGCACGGCATTCCGGTGATTTTTCTGCACGGCGGGCCGGGGGCGGGCGCGTCGCCGAAAGCGCGCGGCTTTTTCAACCCCGACAAATACCGCGTGGTGATTATCGACCAGCGCGGCTGCGGGCGTTCGCTGCCGTATGCCGAAACGCGCGAAAACACCACTTGGGATTTGGTAGCGGACATCGAAAAAGTGCGCGAGATGCTCGGTATCGACACATGGCTGGTATTCGGCGGCTCATGGGGCAGCACGCTTTCGCTGGCTTACGCGCAAACCCATCCGGATCGTGTGCGCGGCTTGATTTTGCGCGGCATCTTCTTGGGGCGGCAGAGTGAAATCCGCTGGCTCAACGAGCAAGGCGGTGCGGAACACATCTACCCCGAACAGTGGCAGCATTATCTCGCCCCCGTGTCCGAAGCAAAGCGCGGTGCAATCGTGCAGGCCTATCATGAAATGCTGTTCGGCCAAGACCGCGAACAGGCTCTGCGGGCGGCGAAAGCATGGGCGGAATGGGAAAGCTGGCTGGTGCAGTTCGACCCGAAACCGGTGGAAGAAGATACGGAACAGGCGTTGGCGATTTCGCGCATCGAAAACCATTATTTCGTCAACGGCTGCTGGTTGGAGAACGAAAAAGCATTGCTGGCGAATGTAGACAAAATCCGCCATATCCCCACCGTGATCGTGCAGGGGCGCTACGACATCTGCACGCCGATGCAGAGCGCGTGGGAATTGAAACAGGCATTCCCCGAAGCCGATTTGCGGATTGTGCAGGGCGGCCATGCCTCGTTTGAAGGCGAAGTGGCCAAAGGCTTGGTGCAGGCGGCAGACGAATTTGCAGACAAGTTGGCCGTCTGAAAAGAGCGGCCGTGTTTTTCAGACGGCCTCAAACCGCAGGCTTTCAGGCCGTCTGAAATCCCGTACAATACGCCGACCGTTTTTTAAAGGAATCCGCCCCGATGAATACCGTAAAAATCAAAAACACCGTGCTGGGCGCAGGCAGCCCGAAAATCTGCGTGCCGTTGGTAGCCAAAGATTCAGACGGCCTGCAAACCGCCTTGGCAGGCTTGCAGGGCTTGGCTTTTGATGTGGTGGAATTTCGTGCGGACTTTCTCGAACGCGCGGCCGACAGCGGCTATGTCATGGAACGCCTGCGCGAAGTGCGCGCCGCCCTGCCGGATACGCCGCTGCTGTTTACCTTCCGCCGCGCCGAAGAAGGCGGCGAGTGCCCCGTGCCGCCGGGGGTTTATTTTTCGCTGGTTCAAGCGGCCATACGCTCCGGCCTGACCGACATCATCGATATCGAACTGTTTGCAGGCGAAGATAAAGTGAAAGAAACCGTTGCACTGGCCAAAGCCAACGGCGTGGCAGCCTTGCTGTGCAATCACGATTTCGACAAAACACCGCCGAAAGAAGAGATAACAGGCCGTCTGAAAACCATGCAGGATTGGGGCGCGGACATCTGCAAAATCGCCGTGATGCCGCAATCCGCCGCCGACGTGCTGGTGCTGCTCGATGCCACGCAAACCATGTTCAACCGATATGCGCGGCAGCCGCTGGTAACGATGGCGATGGGCAAACTGGGCGTAGTGAGCCGTTTGGCGGGCGAAACCTTCGGCTCGGCAATGACTTTCGGCTCGGCGGGAACCGCTTCCGCGCCCGGGCAGATCGGCGCAAACGATTTGCGCTTTATTTTGAACGTGTTGGCAGGTAAATAATATCGGCAGGCCGTCTGAAAACATATTTTCAGACGGCCTCAAAGCCTTATAGCTTTATATTATAAATAATAGAAGTAAGCATTCTTTGTATTGTGTTATCGATTGTCGTACAATGCCTGCTTCTATTATCGACGTTTTACTGGAATGATTATGTTGAAAAAATTCGTACTCGGCAGCATGGCTGCTTTTGTATTGGCTGCCTGCGGCAACGGTGGCGGCAGCTCATCTTCAGCCTCCGCTCCGGCCTCTTCCACACCCGAAACCCAAGTTGCCGGTTCGCTGATCGAACGCATCAACAATAAAGGCACGGTAACCGTAGGCACCGAAGGCACTTACGCACCGTTCACCTATCACGATGAAAGCGGCAAATTAACCGGTTACGACGTAGAAGTGACCCGTGCCGTAGCAGAAAAGCTCGGCGTAAAAGTCGAATTCAAAGAAACCCAATGGGATGCCATGTTGGCCGGCTTGAAAGCAGGCCGGTTCGACATCGTAGCCAACCAAGTGAGCCTGACCACACCCGAACGCCGCGCCACTTTCGACAAATCTGCCGAATACAGCTATTCAGGCCCGATGGCGGTTGACCGCAAAGACGACAACCGCATTAAATCGCTGGCCGATGTAAAAGGTTTGTCTGCCGCACAAACCTTGAGCAGCAACTACGGCGAAATGGCGCAAAAAGCCGAAGCCAAAATCATTCCGGTAGACGGCATGGCTCAGGCATTGACTTTGGTTCAACAAAAACGTGCCGACTTCACATTCAACGATTCGCTCGCCCTGCTCGATTATCTTAAGAAAAATCCGAACTCCGGCCTGAAAACCGCATGGACGGCCCCCGCAGAGGAAAAATTGGGTGCCGGTCTGATTTTAAACAAAAACAACGATGAAGCCTTGGCAAAAATCAGCGGCGCAATAGAAGAGCTGCGTGCAGACGGCACATTGAAAAAACTGGGCGAACAATTCTTTGGCGTAGATGTAAGTGTTAAATGATCTTTTAAGCGCGCTGCCGTTTATGACCGAAGCCCGCGCGGCTTTGGTCATAAATGCATTTTGGCCGATGGTTAAAGCGGGGTTTCTCTATTCCATTCCGCTGGCCGTCGTTTCTTTTATTTTCGGCATCCTGATTGCATTGGCCGTCGCCTTGGTGCGCGTGATACCGGTTAACGGCATCTTCCACCGCATCTTGCTCGGCATAGTGAAATTTTACGTTTCCGCCATCCGCGGCACACCGATGCTGGTTCAGTTGATGGTGGTGTTTTACGGCTTACCGGCCATCGGCATCACGCTCGACCCGCTGCCTACCGCCGTAATCGGCTTTTCGCTGAATATCGGTGCCTATGCCTCCGAAACCATCCGCGCAGCGATTTTATCGGTGCCCAAAGGCCAGTGGGAAGCCGGTTTTTCCATCGGCATGACCTATATGCAGACCTTCCGCCGCATCATCATGCCGCAAGCGTTCCGCGTTTCCGTTCCACCCTTGAGCAACACCTTTATCAGCTTGTTTAAAGAAACCTCGCTGGCTTCGGTGGTAACTATTACCGAGCTTTTCCGCGTGGCACAACAAATTGCCAACGCCAGCTACGACTTTCTGCCCGTGTATATCGAGGCAGGCTTGATATATTGGGTGTTCTGCTTCTTCCTGTTTATCGGGCAGGCAAAACTCGAAAAACGGCTCGACCGCTACGTTGCCAAGTGAGCATAAACCATGATTAAAATCCGCAATATCCATAAAGCATTCGGCAGCAATTCGATTTTAAACGGCATTGATTTGGACGTAGCAAAAGGCAGCGTAGTCGTGATTCTCGGCCCTTCCGGTTCGGGCAAAACCACATTTCTGCGCTGTTTGAATGCTTTGGAAATGCCCCAGCAAGGCAGCATAGAATTCGACGGCCCAAGCCCGTTGAGCATTGATTTTGCTCAACATCCGTCTAAAAAAGACATTCTCGCCCTGCGCCGCAAATCAGGTATGGTGTTTCAGCAGTACAATCTTTTTCCGCACAAAACCGCGCTGGAAAACGTGATGGAAGGCCCCGTGGCCGTACAAGGTATTTCCTCAGCAGAAGCCCGTAAAAAAGCGTTGGCCTTGCTGGAAAAAGTCGGCCTTGCCGATAAAGTGGATTTATACCCTTTCCAGCTCTCGGGCGGTCAACAACAGCGGGTAGGTATCGCCCGTGCTTTGGCAATCCAACCGGATTTAATGTTGTTCGACGAACCGACCTCCGCCCTTGACCCCGAGCTGGTGCAAGATGTATTGAATACCATGAAGGAGCTTGCTAAAGAAGGTTGGACGATGGTGGTCGTTACCCACGAAATCAAGTTTGCCATGGAAGTGGCTGATTTGGTGGTGGTAATGGATGGCGGCGTGATTGTGGAACAAGGTTCGCCCGAAACATTATTCAAAAACCCCCAACACGAACGCACCAAACGCTTTCTGCACCAAATCCGCGTACAGGAAGATTAATGCGCGATTACCTTAAAAGGCTGCGACGACGTAGCAGAAACACAGTTTATTTGCTCTATCTTGAGTCAAACAAAACGGGGCATTATTAACTTCCACTATTAAAAGTTCAGCCTCCGTCAACAGAGATGCAACACAAAAAAAACACTTGGCATTTTACAGCCAAGTGTTTTTTATTTAACGGATTTCCATCAGCTTTTCAAAAACTAAGCCAATCCTTTTTTCTCCAAATAGCTTTCGTAATCGCCCAGATAATGTTCGTAACCGCCTTTGCCGTCCAGCTCGATGATTTGGGTGGCCAGTGAAGACACAAACTGGCGGTCGTGCGATACGAAAATCAGCGTGCCTTTGTATTTTTCCAAAGCCATGTTTAAGGATTCGATGCTTTCCATATCCATGTGGTTGGTCGGTTCGTCCATAATCAACACGTTCGGTTTCAGCAGAATCAGCTTGCCGTAAAGCATACGGCCTTTCTCTCCGCCGGAAAGCACCTGCACTTGTTTTACCACATCATTGCTGCCGAACAGCAAGCGGCCGAGCGTACCGCGGATAACCTGTTCGTCGTCGCCTTCCTGACCCCATTGGCGCATCCATTCGGTGAGGTTCATGTCGACATCGAAGTCGTTTTCGTGGTCTTGCGGATAGTAGCCGACGTTGGCTTTTTCCGCCCATTTGATGGTACCTGAATCGGGTTGGACACCTTCGCCGTATTCGGGATTGAATGCACCGGCCAACAATTTCAGCAAAGTGGACTTACCGGCACCGTTAGGGCCGATAATCGCCAAACGTTCTCCGGCTTCCAGAATAAAGCCCAGGTTTTTAAACAATTGGTTCTCAAAGCGTTTGCTCAAACCTTCCACTTCAACAGCTTGGCGGTGCAGCTTGGCTTTTTCGTCTGTTTCAAAGCGGATATAAGGGTTTTGACGGGTAGAAGGTTTCACTTCCACCATTTCGGCCTTGATCTTATCGGCCTGTTTCAGACGGCTGGTGGCTTGACGGGCTTTGGATTTATTGGCCGAGAAGCGTGCCACGAATTCTTGCAGTTCTTGCAGCTTTTCTTTGGCTTTAGCGTTGTCGCGCATGGCGCGCTCGCGGGATTGTGCGGAAGCCAGCATGTAATCATCGTAGTTGCCGGGGTAGATGGTGATGCTGTTGTAATCAACATCGGCCATATGCGTGCAGACTTCATTCAAAAAATGGCGGTCGTGCGAAATGATGATCATAGTGGAATCGTATTCGTTCAACACACCTTCGAGCCAACGGATGGTGTTGATGTCCAAGTTGTTGGTCGGCTCGTCGAGCAGCAATACGTCGGGTTTGGAAAACAAGGCTTGCGCCAGCAATACGCGCAGTTTGAAGCCGGGAGCCACTTCGCTCATTTGGGCATTGTGCAATGATTCTTCGATACCCACGCCGCTCAACAATTCGGCCGCGCGTGCTTCGGCGGTGTAACCGTCATATTCGGCAAACTTGGCCTCCAATTCGGCAGCGTGCATGTAATCGTCTTCGGTGGCTTGCAAATTGGCGTAAATGGCATCACGCTCGGTCATCGCCGACCACATTTCGGTGTGCCCCATCATCACTACATCCAGCACGCGCATCTCTTCATAGGCAAATTGATCTTGGCGCAGTTTACCGAGGCGGACACCGTTTTCAATGGCCACTTCGCCGCTGGTCGGCTCCAAGTCGCCACCAAGGATTTTCATGAAGGTGGATTTACCCGAACCGTTGGCACCAATCAGCCCGTAGCGATTGCCTTCGCCGAATTTGACAGACACGTTTTCAAACAGCGGCTTCGCGCCGAACTGCATGGTTATGCCGTTGGTAGAAATCATTTTGATACAACCTTTAAGGATAAAATATTTAAAGCGCGGAATTATATCATAATTTCCGTTCAATCCGCTGCCGGTCTCTGCCGTCTGAAAAATAAGGTTCGAAGCGTCAAAGCATGATCAAATGTTTTTTTCAGACGGCCTCAACATATTCAACCGTTTTCATTATTTTTAAGAACCCGGGGCATGTCGACCAATGTGTTGACAACCTTGCAAGCTTATGCAAAAACATATCAAACAGGCCGTCTGAAATACTTTTCAGACGGCCTGACAAATTTATGCCGGTGGCTCAAGACATCGAGCCTTCATTTTGATAAAGCGTAAACAGCGGCACGCCGCGCTTACGGATATTTTCGCCGCCGGGCAAATCTGTAAACTCCAAAATCGCAGCCGCTTCCACAATTTCCCCGCCCAGCTGGCGCACCAAATCGATACCCGCCTGCATGGTACCGCCGGTTGCAACAAGATCATCCACCAAGAGCACACGCGCACCGGCGGGAATCGCATCGGTATGAATTTCTACCGTAGCTTCACCGTATTCAAGCGCATAACTTTGAGACAACGTTTCAAACGGCAGCTTACCTTTTTTACGGATGGGGACAAACCCTACGTTTAATTGATAAGCCAACGCAGCTCCGATAATAAAACCGCGGGCATCCAAACCGGCCACAACATCAATTTTTTGGCTCATATACCGGTAAACAAGCAGATCTACCAACAACCGGAAATATTCAGGGCTTTGCAGCACAGGGGTAATATCATGAAATAAAATACCTTTTTTCGGCCAATGAGGGATCTTGCGGATCTTTTCGGCAAGTGCTTCCACGCCCATCACGTCGGGATGAATCAACATAAAACTACCCAATTCACAATGAAAAATTACACAGAAATTCAAAACACAAACGCACTATTCTAACAAAAACTAGCCTTGCGTTGTCGGCGTTGAAACATATAAAAACGGAAATAATATTTTAAACGCGATAGTTTTCGCAAAAACAGGAACCGGAACGCCCGTTTTGCAAAGGTTTCCGGCTGTATGGCATAATAACCACTTAAATTTTTCATTTTCGAGACCATCATGCGCTCATCTTCAAAAGGTAATATTTTTATTATTTCCGCAGCCTCCGGAACCGGAAAAACCACTTTGGTTTCACGCCTTACCAAACATCATGACGACATCAAGGTTTCCGTTTCCCACACCACCCGGCAGCCGCGTGAAGGCGAAGAGCACGGCAAACACTACTATTTTGTAAATGTGCCGAAATTCGAAACTCTCATTAGTGAAAGCGCATTCCTTGAATATGCAAAAGTTTTCGACAATTATTACGGCACCAGTGTAGAAGGCGTAAACATATTGCGGGAACAGGGTTATGATGTGATTTTAGAGATCGACATTCAAGGTGCAGAACAAGTCCGCCGTGTTTGGCCCGGAGCATGCAGCATCTTTATATTGCCGCCTTCTTTCCAAGCATTGGCCGAACGCTTGGTCGGCCGCGGAACAGACAGCCCCGAAGTAATCGAACGGCGGCTGGGCAAAGCGCGCAAAGAAATCGAGCAGGCGTTTATGTTTGATTATGTGGTGGTTAACAACGACTTGGTTGAAGCAGAAGCCGATTTACTGTCGATTATCAAATCACACCGCCTAAAACAATCCTGCCAACACTTATTTATTGAAAATCTGTTGGAAAATTCTTAAAAAAAAAGCGACAATACTTAATTAAACACTCCCCTATTTATTTGTAAAAAGGAACCATTCAAAATGGCACGCATCACCGTAGAAGACTGCATTACCAAAATCCCCAACCATTTCGACTTAACATTAACTGCCGCACGCCGCGCACGCCAACTGGAAAACGGCAATGTACCTTTGGTTGAAGACATCCGTAACAATAAACCTACCGTTACCGCTTTACGCGAGATAGCCGCCGGAGAAGTCGGCGTAGAGCTGCTCAAACGTAACAAATAAAAGCAAAATCAAAAGGCCGTCTGAATGCAACTGCCGCTACCTACCGCCCCTTATGACCCATTGACATCAGAAGCCCGTAACTTATTGTTCCGCACGGCTTCCTATCTCAATGAAAAAGAGCAGCAACAGCTTGAAAAAGCGTGTGCCTATGCTTTCCATGCCCACGACGGCCAAACCCGCAAAAGTGGCGAACCCTACATTACCCACCCTATTGCCGTTACTACCCAACTGGCCATTTGGCACATGGACATACAAGGTTTGTGTGCGGGCGTGATGCATGATGTACTTGAAGACACGGGTGTATCCAAAATCGAAATGGCAGCAGAATTCGGCGACACCATAGCCGAAATGGTAGACGGTCTTTCCAAACTTGAAAAACTCGAATACGACAGTCAAGCAGAACATCAGGCAGAAAGTTTCCGCAAGTTAATTCTCGCCATGACCAAAGACGTTCGCGTGATCGTCGTTAAATTGGCCGACCGTCTGCACAACATGCGTACATTAGGCTCGATGCGCCCTGAAAAACGCCGCCGGATTGCTCAGGAAACACTTGAAATCTACGCACAAATAGCCAACCGCATCGGTCTAAACAACGCCTATCAAGAGCTTCAGGATTTATCCTTTCAGAATCTGCACCCCCGTCGGTATGAAACATTGCAAAAAGCCATGAAAGCAAGCCGACGCAACCGACGCGACGTTGTAGGTAAAGTTCTGCGTGCCTTCAGCATGCGCTTGGTTGACGCAAATATTGAAGCCAAAATCAAAGGCCGCGAAAAAAACTTATTCAGCATCCACCAGAAAATGCAGGCTAAAAATCTACGCTTCGCAGACGTGATGGATATTTACGGCTTTCGCGTTATCGTGAACAGCATACCCGCCTGCTACGCAGCCTTGGGCGCACTTCACAGCCTCTACCAACCCAAACCCGGCCGCTTCAAAGACTACATCGCCATTCCCAAAAGTAACGGTTATCAAAGCCTGCATACCACCTTAGTCGGCCCTTACGGCCTGCCTATCGAAGTACAGATACGCACCCACGAAATGGATGCAGTAGCCGAAGGCGGCGTAGCCGGACATTGGATTTATAAATCGGGAGAAAGTACGGTCGATCAGGCTACCCTCCATACCAATCGCTGGCTGAAAAATATTCTTGATTTGCAAGCAGGCAGTTCCAATGCCATCGAATTTCTCGAGGCCGTTAAAGTTGATTTATTCCCCAACGAAGTATATATCCTTACCCCGAAAGGAAAAATCCTTACCCTCCCCAAAGGAGCGACCCCCATCGACTTCGCATATGCAGTGCATACCGATGTCGGCCATCACACCGTAGCCGCCCGCATCAACAATACTATGATGCCGTTGCGTACCAAACTGAAAACCGGTGATTCTGTTGAAGTGATTACTTCCGAACAGGCAAAACCCAACCCGGCATGGCTAAATTTTGCCGTTTCCAGCCGTGCACGCAGCGCCATTCGAAATTACATCAAAAATATGAATAGGCAAGATGCAGTAACACTAGGTGAAAACCTATTGCAAAAAGCCCTATCAAGCTTATTGCCTCAAAACGTATTGCTTTCAGACGGCCTCAAAGAAAAATATCTTGCCGACCTCAATCATAAGCAAACCACTTTTGAAGATGTATTGTACAGCGTGGGAATGGGGCATACCCTGCCGATTACAGTTGCCATGCATATTGCCGACTTAGCAGGTGAACATTTTGGCGGCGAAGTGCGGTTAAGCCCGATTAAAATCAACGGCAGCGAAACAGGCCGCGTACATCTTGCCCAATGTTGTCAGCCATTGCCCGGAGATGCCGTACGCGCAGTTTTAATTAAAGATCAAGGTTTGGTGATTCACCGGGACACTTGTCCGAATGTACTAAAAGTAGATCCCGACCAACAGCTTGACGCCGACTGGGAAAGCATTCCCGATCAAACTTTCCGCACAACACTTACAGTCGGAGCACGCGACACCCGCGGTTTGTTGGCATTAATGGCTCAAGCTATTTCTTCAGCCGGCGCCGACATCGAATCGGTTGAAACACCGCAAAAACAACCCGGCACAGAAGGGTTTATTGAGTTCAAGTTCTTTATCAAAGTAACCGGCATAGAGCAACTCAATGAAATCATTCGTGCTTTGCACGCTATTACTGATGTGAGACGTGTTGTAAGAGTATAAGGTGTAGAAAATCCTAGCGTTGTTTGCAGTATTGGCTTTTGAATACTGTAAACAACGCTAGGATTTTCTATATAAAGCTTTACTCAAGGACCAGTTTGTTTTTCCAATATTGTTTTTTAGCCTCGTTTTTGGGAATGTCTTTGGTACCATTGCCGTAGATTTCCACCAACTTCTTGGCAGCTTTTATTTCGCCATTATTGGCCGAACGTTCAAACCATTCTACTGCTTTTTTTTCGTCTTTCATAACATGTTTTCCATTTAAGTACCATAAACCTATTAGTGTTTGAGCAGTTTCTTCACCCATCTCGGCAGCTTTTAGATAATAGTCAAAAGCTTTAGCTTCATCGTAAGGAAATGTATCATTTTTCTCAGAGTACATAACACCAGCGACTGAATAAGCATAAGGATCGTCTTGCTCTAAAGATTTAAATAACCATTGCTTGGCTTCTTCCCGGTCTTTTTCATTTTTTCCAATTTTAACAAGAAGCCCTGCCAATTCAGCCTGAGCTACACTAATATTAAGGTCAGCTGCTTTACGTAACCATAGAATGTCATCATCATACTTACCCATAGAAGCATAAATTGTTCCAACATTATAAATGGCTAATTGATTGCCATTGTCAACAGCTTTTTTGGCGAATTCAAGTGCTCTATCTTGATTTTGCAAAACCCCTTTGCCTTGAGAATAAATAATAGCCAAATTTTGATAATCATCGGCATATCCGTTATCTACTGCCAGTTGATAATATTCAGCTCCTTTTTTCCAATCAACAGGAACCCCAATTCCATGGCTATAATAAAACCCTAAGTTATTATAAGACGGGATATTGCCTTGCTTCGCGGCTTGTTGAGTCCAATAAAAAGCTTTTTGTACATCCTTTTGTGTACCCCAACCCTTATAGTAAAGCCAACCTAAATTGGATTTAGCCCTTGCATCTCCTTTTTTTGCTGCCAACTCTGTCCAATAAAAAGCTTTATTGAAATCTTTTGGAGCCTCCCAGCCTTCTAAATAACAGGCACCTAAATTATATTGGCTAGAAACATCACCTCTTTCAGCGCATTGTTCCAATCGCGATAATTCTCCTCTTGGATCACAATTGATGCTATTTTTATCTATATAACAGCCACTCAGAAGAAAAAAACAAACTAGTGTAATAATATTTTTAATCATGGTTCTTATCATTTCGATTGATTAGGTTTTGTTGTGAATCTGTCAATACTACTATTAGTAATTGTTTTTCCAATTTCATTTAGGGGCTGACGTAGATTAGCAGTCATGATAGGCTGCCAAAATGAAGATAACCCACTGTAAGTTAAAGAAGAGTCTGCAAAGAAAACTGCTTGAATATTTTGTATTGGAAGTAACCGCACGTTCTGCTGCCGATATCTTGGGTATTCAGCCCAATACGGCTATTCTCTTCTACCGTAAAATCCGTCTTGTTATCAGCCATCATTTGGCTTTGGAAGCAGATCAGGTTTTTGAGGGCACTATAGAATTGGATGAGAGCTATTTCGGCGGTAAGCGTAAAGGAAAGCGCGGTAGGGGAGCAGCAGGTAAAGTGGTGGTTTTCGGTATCCTTAAACGTGGAGGTAAGGTTTATACGGTTGTAGTGAATAATGCCTGAAAGGAAAGTTTATTTCCTGTTATTACAAGGAAAATTACACCTGATAGCGTAGTTTATACGGACTGCCTGAGCAGTTACGACGTGTTGGATGTCAGCGGTTTTCACCATCACAGGATTAATCACAGCAAAAAGTTTGCCGACCGACACAACCATATCAACGGCATTGAGAATTTTTGGAATCAGGCGAAACGTGTCTTGCGCAAATACAACGGAATCGACCGAAAATCTTTTCCTCTGTTCTTGAAAGAATGTGAGTTTCGTTTTAACTTCGGGACACCAAAGCAGCAGTTAAAAACTTTGCGGCTTTGGTGTGGTGTTTAGGGCTAATCTACTTCAGCCCCTAAAACAGATATAACCCGAAATTCATTATATTAATTATCAGGTTACGATAAGAATTGGCGGAGTGGACGGGGCTCGAACCCGCGACCCCCGGCGTGACAGGCCGGTATTCTAACCAACTGAACTACCACTCCGCACAGAAAACTTGGTGGGTGATGACGGAGTCGAACCGCCGACATTCTGCTTGTAAGGCAGACGCTCTACCAACTGAGCTAATCACCCGTGTCGTTGCGAGAACGCTATTAAAACAAATTTTCATACCGTACGCAAGCATTAATTGCATCTACTATTAACCATATTTAAATAAGAATTTGAAATAAAAATACAATTACTTTATTTCACACTCTAAAATCTAAAACCAATGACCTAGTTTTTGCGCTTTAGTATTTAAATAATGTTCGTTTTCGGCATTCTCTCCTACCTGCAAAGGCACTCTTTCCACTATTTTAATACCTGCATCACCTAAAACCTGCACTTTCTCTGGATTATTGGTTAATAACGCCACTTCTTTTACATCCAAATGGTCAAAAATATGCTTGGCCAACCTGAAATCACGAGCATCCACCGGCAAACCTAAGGCAACATTGGCTTCAACGGTATCCAAACCTTGATCTTGTAGCTGGTAAGCTCGGATTTTGTTAATCAATCCAATACCCCGCCCTTCCTGCCTCAGATAAACAATCGCTCCGCGGCCTGCCTTTTGAATTGCCTGCATCGCAGCTTGAAGCTGCGGGCCGCAATCACATTTTTGTGAAAATAAAGCATCTCCCGTTAAGCATTCTGAGTGTATGCGTGCCAACACAGGTTTTCCGTCTGCGATATTACCCATTGTTATCGCAACGTGTTCTTGACCACTGTTTACTTCTTCAAAACCATGCAGTGTAAATATACCCCATTCGGTGGGCAAACGGCAGGAAGCAACAAATTTAACCGGTTTACTCATGATTGTTTTCCGATAATTCAATATTTAATAATTCGCTCAAAGGTTGGGCCAAAGCCAGCGACAACGCCACCCATTCGGCTTGGTTCTCATCATCCAATATATCTTTCTCTGCATATTCAACATGAACCACACCCAATACAGCACCGCTATCGGTGCAAACAGGCAGGGAAATCTGGCTGCTGCTGCGCTTGTGGTGAGTTCCCTCCAACTCTCCTTGCTGCAACCACAGTTCAACGTCATCAACTAAATTTAGCCATCCGGTTTGCGCTGTTCGTACCGGTAGATATGAACGGTTCAGCTCTTCATCAACCAATAGTTTTGGCTCGATAGGTTTGCCTTGTTGTACCAAACGTAGTAAACACCGTTCATTGTTTTCAGACGGCATCAATATATATACCGTTGCATTTTGAGCTTTTTCAACCCGGCTAAACACCGAATCCAAAGCAATAAAAATCTGTTTCAACAAAACTTCATTTTCGGCCTCTTGCACGACGTAATCCGACAACATCACTCCATCAGCAACATACCACAATACGGAACGGTCTATTGAAGCATGGCCGGCATCCATTACAGCCCTAACAGCCAAATAAGACATATGTACTCTATCTTTGGGCAAACTTAACCCTTGAGTTTGGAGGTAATCCTGAATTTTCCCAACAGGCATAAACTTTCCTTTTGCTACGGCATTTCATTTTCATTTTAGGCCGTCTGAAATGTTCAGACGGCTAAAGCCTATCAGTAAATTAAGCCGGCTATGATGTTTTTCAAGTGGGAAACATATTGCATCTTTGGATGTTTACAGTATAATTATGAGCTTATTCAAATTAAGCGGAAGTGGCGAAATTGGTAGACGCACTGGATTTAGGTTCCAGCGCCGTAAGGTGTGAGAGTTCGAGTCTCTCCTTCCGCACCACCCTACAAAAACAACAGCCTTTACGGGCTGTTTTTTTACGTCTATACCCATCTACCCAAATACACAAAAACTCAAGCCCAGCAAGGCTTTTAGGCTGATAAAGAGCTGTTTCAGACGGTCTTTGTTATCTACACCAATCTACACCCGTCTTACTAAATCAACAAAAAAATGTTGGTGCTTTTGTTGGTTCGTGGCAAGATAGCAGAAAAAAGCACCAACATTTTTCTTGAAATCCCCATAACGCGGGTACTTCACTCAATATCCAAAGCACCAACATAACCGCTATGCCGCTAAACGACTTGCAAATAAAACGCATCAAACCCAGCGATAAAAAACAAACCCTATCTGATGGCGGCGGGCTTGCTTTGGTAGTCAATGCCATTTCACGCGGCGGAACAAAATATTTTGTTTATAACTATCGCTTTGACGGCAAACAGCAATCATTAAGAATCGGCAAGTATCCTGATATAGGCTTAGCTGAAGCAAGGGAACAACACCAGCAAGCCCGAAATAACTTGGCAAAAGGCATCAATCCCAGCCAAGCCAAGCAACAGGCCAAGCAAGAGCGGCAAGCTGCCCTACTGAATACTTTTGCAGCGGTAACGAAGCAATGGCACACCAAGAACCTGCCCCGCTGGAAAGAGAAACACGCCGCCCGCATCATGCAGTATTTTGAATCGGACGTTTTCCCACATATCGGCAACCGCCCGATTAAAGAACTGCGGGTAAGCGATATTAAGGCCGTAATCGAACGTATATCCGAGCGGGGCGCATTGGAAACGGCAGAAAAAATCAGGCAATGGATAGGCAGCGTTTTCAACCATGCTGCCTTGCTGGAACTGACAGACGGTAACCCAGCCGCCCCGCTTGTCGGCTATTTACCGAAAAAAGAAGCGGCACACATGCCCGCCCTGCCCCGTGAAGAACTGACGGAGTTTTACCGCCGTTTGATATTGGCCGATACACACCAACAAAACCGTATATGTGTGATGCTGATTATGCTTTGCTTCGCCCGCAATACCGAAATACGCGGCGGAAAATGGCAGGAAATTGATTTTGACAAGAAAACATGGGTTATCCCCGCCGAGCGCATGAAACGCCCCCGACCGCACGTTATCCCGCTGGCAGATTGGCCGCTTGAGCTACTGAAAGAGCTACACACCATCACGGGGCATAGCCCGTTTCTATTCCCCAGCCGAACCGCCATAGGCGGCCATATCAGCAAAAACACGGCGGGCAAAATCATTAACAACATGGGCTATAAAGGCATTGCGACACCTCACGGATTCCGAAGCCTTGCAAGCAGCGTATTAAACGAGCAGGGTTATAACCCCGATGCCATAGAACGACAGCTTGCCCATATCGACGACAACAAAATCAGGGCAGCATACAACCGCACGGACTATATGGCCGAACGGGTGGAGATGATGCAATGGTATTCAGATTATTTACGCGCCCGCTATAATGAAGCGCGGGGATTGATTCAAGGCGGTTAAAGGCCGTCTGAAAGGATGCAAAATGCTACGGTTTGTTTTTGGGTTGCTTTGGCATTTTTTTAGGGGCTGACGTAGATTAGCAGTCATGATAGGCTGCCAAAATGAAGATAACCCACTGTAAGTTAAAGAAGAGTCTGCAAAGAAAACTGCTTGAATATTTTGTATTGGAAGTAACCGCACGTTCTGCTGCCGATATCTTGGGTATTCAGCCCAATACGGCTATTCTCTTCTACCGTAAAATCCGTCTTGTTATCAGCCATCATTTGGCTTTGGAAGCAGATCAGGTTTTTGAGGGCACTATAGAATTGGATGAGAGCTATTTCGGCGGTAAGCGTAAAGGAAAGCGCGGTAGGGGAGCAGCAGGTAAAGTGGTGGTTTTCGGTATCCTTAAACGTGGAGGTAAGGTTTATACGGTTGTAGTGAATAATGCCCGAAAGGAAAGT
>NZ_LGZA01000041.1:0-18100 GCF_001308005.1 Neisseria sp. 74A18 | reverse complement strand
ATAAGAGAAAGAATATAAACATTAAATGTTTATTTAAATAATGCAGATTTTTAAATTTATGTGATTTTTCAGAAAACGGATCGGAAGAAAAATACTTGGCTGTCCGGTTGCCATCCGGCAAAAACGGATTAAAAAACGCAGACCTTTGCCCCCGAATGTGGATGCGCTTGAAGACGCAGCAACGCCGCAGTAAAAGTTGAGTGGATTAACTATATATACACCGAATGCCGCTTGTTGCGGCAATATGAAGCATCTAAAATGGCGGGCGGACGGATTCGGTTTACCAAGGCTGAAAACTTTGCCCCTTTTGCACAGATACAATTCAAAACGCAGCAGCGCAATGAGCGCAGGCATATCAAGCGGGCAGGCAAAGCACGATGCAGAAATCCACTTTCAGATGATGGGTTTGCAAAGAAGCATGAGGCCGTCTAAAACATTCTTTCGATATCAATTCAATTTAAGGAGTCTCATGAAAGCCTATCTAGATTTAATGCGCCATGTGCTTGAACACGGCACCGACAAAGCCGACCGCACCGGCACCGGCACCCGCTCGGTGTTCGGGTATCAGATGCGCTTCGATTTGAGCGAAGGTTTTCCGCTCCTAACCACCAAAAAACTGCACTTGCGTTCGATTATTCACGAACTGCTGTGGTTTTTGAAAGGCGACACCAACATTCAATATTTGAAAGACAACAATGTATCGATTTGGGACGAATGGGCTGATGAAAACGGCGATTTAGGCCCGGTATACGGTTATCAATGGCGTTCGTGGCCTGCTCCCGACGGTACACATGTCGACCAAATAACCAATTTGGTCAAACAAATCAAAAACAATCCCGACAGCCGCCGCCTGATTGTGTCGGCTTGGAACCCCGCACTTGTTGATGAAATGGCTCTGCCGCCTTGCCACGCATTGTTTCAGTTTTATGTGGCCGACGGGAAACTGTCGTGCCAGCTTTACCAACGCAGTGCCGATATTTTCTTGGGCGTGCCGTTCAATATTGCCAGCTATGCCTTGTTAACCATGATGATGGCACAGGTATGCGGCTTGCAGCCGGGCGAGTTTATCCATTCTTTCGGTGATGCCCATTTATACAGCAACCATTTCGAGCAGGCCGAACTGCAACTGACCCGCGAACCGCGCCCGTTGCCGAAAATGAAACTGAACCCTGATGTGAAAGATGTATTTGATTTTAAATTTGAAGATTTCGAACTGGTGGATTACGACCCGCATCCTCACATTAAAGCGGCGGTAGCGGTTTGATTTTGGATTACAGTTATCGCAAATAAACCAATTAACCGGCAAACCGAGACCTTCGCCCAATCCTAGGTGTACGATGCAGTTTGGGGCGGGCGGCTCCGCAAATGGTAAGTTTTCCACGGATTCAGGTTTTTAGGAAGATGCCGGATATGGTTTCTTTTATATTTTCAAGGCCGAGACCTTTGCAAAACTCCCAAATGTGGATGCAGTTCAAGGCGTAGCAGCACAGCGAGTGCAGACATATCATATAGATAGGCAAACGAGCGAGCAGCGCACAACGCAGAAATGCGCCGCAGATGGGGGTTTTGCAAAGGTCTCAGGCCGTCTGAAATCATTCAGACGGCCTTGGTTTTACGGGGTTAACCGGTTAAGCGGCGGCTTATTCTTCCGCTGCCGGTTTGGTTGTGGCGCGCACATCGTTGCTTTTTTCTTTGTGCTTCAAAATGGCGCGGTCGAGTTTGTCCATCAGCACGTCAATGGCGGCATACATGTCGGATTCAACGGTTTCGACATGTAAATCTTTTCCGGCCAGATGTACATCTGCTTCTGCTTTGTTGTTCAACTTTTCTACCGAAAGGGTAATCGCCACCGAAATCACGTTGGCTGCGTGGCGGTTGATGCGCTCGAGCTTAGAAGTAACGTGGTTTTTGATGGCTTCGGTTACGTCGAAATTCAGGCCGGTAATTTTCAGATTCATGGCTTTACTCCTTCGTTGGGTTGGTGCCGCTTGCCGTGCAAGGGGCAGGCGGCGGAAAAGGCGGGGTACTGCATGTGTATCGTTGCGGCCGTCTGAAAACGGGCTTGGCAGGCTTTGCCGAAATCTTGTTCAACCCGCTTTCAGACGGCCTGTGAATCCGGTTTAGGGTTTACGTTGGTGCGCGCTCGGAATATTCAAGGCCTCACGGTATTTGGCTACGGTGCGCCGTGCGATGTCGATACCCTGTTGTTTGAGCAGGCTGCTTAAAGCTTCGTCCGAATAGGGTTTGAGCTTGTTTTCCCCTTCGATCAGCTGGGCAATCACGGCCTTGACTGCGCTTTGGCTCACGCCTTCTCCATCTTCGGCGGATACGGCCTGCGTGAAAAAATAGCGTAACGCAAACACTCCGCGCGGGCAAGACAAATATTTGTGGTTGACGGCACGGGATACGGTGCTTTCGGCCACGCCTAATTCGGAGGCGGCATCTTTAATCAGCATGGGGGTCAGGCCGATTTCGCCGAACACGAAAAAATCTTCCTGTTTTTCGACGATATATTCTGCCAGCCGCAGCACGGTGCTTTTGCGCAGTTCCAAACTGTCTATTTTTTGACGTGCTTCGCTGAGTTTTTCTTTCCATTCCGGGCTGATTTCGCCCGCTTCTTTAAGCAGTTGGCAGTATTCGCTGTTGATCCGCACTTTGGGCCATGCCTGCTCGTTTCCGGCTACCGTCCAGCCGCTTTTGGTTTCTTTTACCCAAACGTCGGGCTGAACATAAGCGGTGGGTTCGGCCGAGGCAAATCCGTAGGCGGGATAAGGATTGAGTTTGCCGATCAGGTCTAAGGCCGTCTGAAGGGTTTCGGTATCGGCTTCGGGAAACTGTTTGCGGAAGCGGGCAATATTCTGCTGGCGGCTGCGCCCTAAGTCGTCCAAACCGATGTGGATGATTCTGGCGGCCAGTTGGCGGGCGGGAGAAGCCGGTAGGCGCATAAGTTGGAGCATCAGCGATTCGGCCAGATTGGCGGCACCGACACCGGGTGGGTCGAAGGTTTGCAGCAGGTCGAGTGCTTCTTGGAGGTCGTTTTCTTCGAGCATCCATTCCAAAGGAGTATGGTCGAGAACATCGCTCAGGCTGTCGGTGAAGTAGCCTTGTTCGTCGAGAAAATCAATCAGGATATGTACGCGGGCGGCTTCTTGCCCGCTCATGGGGTGTTCGCACACCTGTTTGTGCAAAAAAGCGTTGAAATCGTCTTCTTCGGCAATGGTCGCCCACACGTCTTCGGCATCTTCGCCGCCCACTTGTTTGCCTTTGGGCAGGGCGGCGGAAACTTGGGTAAATTCGTTGTCGCCGCTTTCGTCTTCGCTGCTTTCGGCACGTTCCAGCAGCGGGTTGTCTTGAAGCCAGTCGTCCACTTCGCGCTCAAGCTCCAAGCCCGACATTTGCAGTATGCGCAACGATTGTTGCAGATGCTGGTTGAGCTGCTGGGTTTGTTTGAGTTTTAGTCCGAGATTTTGGCTCATAGGGTTATCGGGTGAGTAAGTAAAGCGTTGTGTCCGAAACCGGCCTATCCTATATAGTCAGTCCACTTCACTTTTACTACGGCGTTGCTGCGCCTTGGCTCGAAGAGAACGATTGTGCAAGCCGCTGAAGCTCAACTGAATCGGTTCCGTACTGCCCGTACTGCCTTCGGTTTTTGCCTGGTATTAAAATGAAGTGAATGAACTATATGCCTTTGACCGGCTTGTGTATAAAGCGATACCTGACAGACCCTTTTATGGAAACTGCCGCCCAACTGCCCTGCCCTCATTCGGGCGGTAAGCACGGCTTCAAACGGTATCTTTAATAATTAAAGTTTTCGCCCAAATAAACTGCCCTCACCTGCTCATTGTTGACCAACTCTTGGGGATGGCCGGATGCCAGCACGGCGCCTTCACTGATGATGTAGGCGCGGTCGCAGATACGCAGGGTTTCGCGCACGTTGTGGTCGGTAATCAATACGCCGATGCCGCGTGTTTTGAGAAATTCAATGATTTTCTGAATATCGATCACGGCAATCGGGTCAACGCCTGCAAAGGGTTCGTCGAGCAGGATAAAGCGCGGCTGCATGGCGAGTACGCGGGCGATTTCGACGCGGCGGCGTTCGCCTCCCGAAAGCGACGGTGCGGGGTTGTTGCGCAGGCGTTCGATGTTGAGGTCGGCCAGCAGTTTTTCCAACTCGCTATCGATCCGGTTTTTGTCTTTCAGGCTGATTTCCAAGATGGCGCGGATGTTTTGCTCTACCGTCATCTTGCGGAAAATCGAGGCTTCTTGCGGCAGGTAGCCCAATCCTAAGCGGGCGCGCTCGTGTATGGGCAGATGGCGGATTTCCTGTCCGTCGAGCATCACGCTGCCGGCATCGGCGGCAATCAGGCCCACTATCATATAAAAGCTGGTGGTTTTGCCTGCGCCGTTGGGGCCGAGCAGGCCGACGACTTCGCCGCTTTCGATGTCGAGCGAAAAGTTTTTAACGACTTGGCGTTTTTTGAAACTTTTTTGCAGGTTTTGTACGTTTAAGCGGCTTTGCTCGGTCATGGTATTGCTCTTAGGTTATGGTTACTATTGTAATCTGTTTTAAGGCCGTCTGAAACCGGTTTTTCAGACGGCCTTTATCTGCGGCTATTTTTGACCCGATTGGGCGGAAGAAGGCTGGATGATCACGGTTACACGTTTGCCGCCTTTACCGCCTGCGGCTTTGCTGCCGTGCACGGTATAGACTTCGGTGCGGGTGTTATAAGTGATAGACGCGCCTTCGGCCAAGTCGCCGCCGCGCTGCACTCTGGCGTTACCGGTGAGTTTCACCACGCCGGTGGCGGAGGAATATTCGACATTGTTGGCCTGCCCGTTAACCGTGCCTTTGCCGCCGTCGAGCGTTTGGCCGAAGCGCACGGGGCTGCCGGAAGCAGACATAAACTGCTCGCCTTTGTCGTTACGCGATACTTTCACGCTGCCGGCGCGGATATTCAGCGAGCCTTGTTTGATGATGACGTTGCCGCTGAAAGTGGTTACTTGGTTGGCCTGATCGAGCGAGCCTTGGTCGGCTTCGATCTGAATCGGCTGTTTGCTGTCGCTTTGCAGGGCGTAGGCGGGCGCGGTTACGGCCAGCGCGGCCAAAATGGCGGCATTAAAGGTTTTTCGGGTCATAGATGATGGCTTTCACGCGTGAGGGCAGGTTCAACAACCCTTTTTTATGATCATAAACCAAGCCGTTGGCCGTGCCGTGGGACTCGCCGTAGCGGTATTCGACGGGGGCTTGGGTCTCGGCGGTTTCTGTTTGCGTATTTATGGTTAAGCTGGCGGTTTTCAAGACGGCGGCCGGGCGTTGGGCTTCGGCGGATTTGGTCAGCAACACGTCTTGCTCAAACCGGACGATACGGGTTTCGGTGTTGTAGCGGGCCTCCCGGCTTTCAACCTTGTAAATCAGCCTGCCGCCGTTATAAAGGGCAAGTTGTGGCCGTTCAAACACCACGTCATCGCTTTTGGGCAGCTGCCAGGCATATTCGGCACTGAGGTTTTCTTTCAGACGGCCTTGTTCGTCGAAACGCCTGCCGTCTATGCCTTCCATAGCGTATTGCGGTTCGTTGGGGTTTAACGCGGCTTCTTCGATATCCACTTGGCTGATTCGCCCCAACCAGGCGGAAAGACCGCCCAGCCCCACGGCCAACACCAGCGGAAACATCCAGCCGTAACGCCATCTGCCGCTCATTTCACATACTCCTGTAACGCCGCTTCCAACGTGCCTTGAGCCTGCATAATCAGGTCGCACAATTCGCGCACCGCACCGTTGCCTGCGCTTTTTCGGGTAACGTAAGCGGCATGCTGCAAGGTAAACCAATGTGCTTCGGGCACGGCTACGGGCAGGCCGCAGCGCACCATCACGGGCAGATCGACCACGTCGTCGCCGATAAAGGCGCACTCGTGTTCTTCTACGCCCGCTTTTTCGCGCAAATCGGCATAGGCGGCGCGTTTGTCGTGTATGCCTTTATAGTAGTGGTTGATGCCGAGCTGTTGGACACGCACGCCCACCGATGGAGCGTCGCGGCCGGTAATAATGGCCGTCTGAACGCCGCCGGCCTGAAGCATTTTCAAACCGTGGCCGTCGAGTGTGTGGAACGATTTGATTTCTTCGCCGTTGTCGCGGATAAAAATGCGTCCGTCGGTCAGCACGCCGTCCACGTCCATAATCAACAGTTTGATTTTGGCGGCACGGGCTTGGATTTCGGGGGTAAGGTTGTGCATATCGGGTTTCTTTTAAATAGCTGTGGTTTTCAGACGGCCTGAAGCGGTTATTGTAGCACCATCGGGTTTAAGAGCCGTCTGAAAATGTAAACAGTGCAAACTATGCTATCCATCTGTATGAAACGAAGCTGTTGTTTACTTTATTTTTCAGCACTCTTTGTTTTAAAAGATGTCAAATTCAGTAGCAGGCTAAACAAATATTTCAAACAGCTTCAACCGTATTTTCTTTTAATATCGCGCACATGTGCTTTGCGGCTTTCATATGTTGCCGAATATTTTTGGCTTTCTAAAATCCCACAAACCCTATCTAACTCTTGTTGGTTTAATATGGCCGTCTGAAAACCTTCTATATACATTTGAGCCTGACCGGGATAGCACACATTAGGTGGCATGTCGGTTTTAAATTCACACCCGCCTAAAAATACGATAACCGAATGAAATTTCTGTTCAGGTAAATCCAGTAGCTCCGACAAAGCCTTAATATGCGCATAATTCTGACGCAAAGGGTTTTGAAACGAGCTTTTCTTTTTATAAACAACTTGGGTCCATTTTGCTTGGCGCGCACTGCCAAAAATCCAGCCTGAATAATTTTTTGTTTCCACTACAAAAATGCCATAAGGTGAAACGTAAACATGGTCAATTTGCGTGCTTGTTCCGTTAAAAGGAATGATCAGGTCATGATAAGGACGGTAAAGGCTTTCATCGAGATGATTATCCAATCGGCTCCGGACAATTTTTTCGCCAACCCAGCCTTTAAATAATGGGCTTTTTAAAAAAGCCAATAACAATAAAAACGGAATAACCCACCAAACAGCCTGAATTGCGCTCCCCAATCCGCCAAAAAAGGCGTTAATAATCATATTTTCCATAAAGTAAGTCCCCTTAAAACTTTAAATATTTAAATTATTTATGATACAAGTTATTTAAATTAATAATGTAACTATACAATCCTTGCTTTCAACATATCGTGCATATTCAGCGCACCGACCAATACATCGCCTTCCTTCACCACCAAAAGGCCGTTGATGTGGTGTTGCTGCATGTGTTTTAAGGCTTCGGTGGCGAGTTTGTCGGCGGTGATGGTTTTGGGGTTTTCGTGCATGATGTCGTTTACCGTCAAACCCGAGAAGTTGTCGCGTTGTTGGAACAGGCGGCGCAGGTCGCCGTCGGTAAACACGCCTTTCAGACGGCCTTCTTCATCGGTAACGGCCAACATGCCCAAGCCTTTTTCGCTCATGCGCACGATGGCGTCTTTCAGCAACGTGCCGTCGGTCACGGCAGGCAGCGATTCGCCGCTGTGCATGATGTCGGACACGCGCAGCAGCAGCCGTTTGCCGAGGCTGCCGGCGGGGTGGCTGAGGGCGAAGTCGTCGGGCGTAAACTCGCGTGCTTTAAGCAGCACTACGGCCAATGCGTCGCCCAAAGCCATCACGGCTGTGGTGCTTGAAGTGGGTGCCAAACCGAGCGGGCAGGCTTCGTGCGATACGGAGGCGGTAATGTGAATATCGGCATGGCGCGCCATGGTGGAGCGGGGTTTGGCGGTGATGCAGATGAGCGTGATGTTTTTACGTTTGAGGGCGGGAATAATGGCGGTGATTTCGTCGCTTTCTCCCGAATTGGAAATCGCCAGCACCACATCGCCGTCGACAATCATACCCAAATCGCCGTGCGCGGCTTCTGCGGGGTGCACAAAAAAAGCCGGCGTGCCGGTAGAAGCCATGGTGGCGGCCATCTTGCGCCCGATATGCCCGGATTTGCCCATGCCCATAATCACCACACGGCCTTGGCAATGCAAAATGGTTTCGGCAGCTTCGGCGAAACTGCTGTCAAGTTCGGCGGAAATTTCGTTCAGACTTTCGGCTTCAATGCGCAATACGTCGCGCGCCCAATGCAGATATTGTGCTTGATTCGACATGTTTTGTTTTCCCGTGGGGCTATCCAAACCCACCGATTCGGGTTAGGATTTGCACTTTAGTATAAATAACAAGGATTTCAGAGATGACTATTTTATCGGACGTTAAAGCATTAGGCCAACAAATCTGGCTCGACAACTTATCGCGCTCGCTGATTCAAAGCGGCGAACTGGCCGAAATGCTGCAAAAAGGCGTATGCGGCGTCACCTCCAACCCCGCCATCTTCCAAAAAGCCTTTGCGGGCGACCCCCTGTATGCAGACGAAATTGCCGCGCTCAAACAACAAGACCTCACCCCCAAACAACGCTACGAAACCCTCGCCATTGCCGACGTGCAGGCCGCTTGCGACGTGTGCCTGCCCGAATTTGAACAAAGCGGCGGCAAAACCGGTTTTGTCAGCCTCGAAGTTGCCCCCGACTTATCGCACGATGCAGAAGGCACGGTAGCCGAAGCCAAACACCTGCATGCCGCCATCAACCGCCCCAACGTAATGATCAAAGTGCCCACCACCGATGCAGGCGTAACCGCATTGGAGCAGTTGGTTTCAGACGGCATCAGCATCAACCTGACCCTGCTGTTCTCGCGCAAACAAACCCTGAAAGCCTATGCAGCCTATGTGAAAGGCATCGAAGGCCGTCTGAAAGCAGGCAAGCCGGTCGACCATATCCAAGTAGTGGCCAGCTTCTTTATTTCGCGTATCGACAACGCGCTGGATGCCACCCTGCCCGAACATCTGCAAGGCAAAACCGCCATCGCGCTCGCCAAAGCCGCTTATCAGGATTGGCAGGATTTCTTCGGCGGCGAACCGTTTGCCGCACTGAAAGCACAAGGTGCCAACCCCGTGCAGCTTTTGTGGGCATCCACCGGCGTGAAAAACCCCGCTTACCCCGACACACTGTATGTGGACAGCTTAATCGGCCCCAACACCGTCAACACCGTGCCCGATGCCACCTTAAAAGCCTTTATAGACCACGGCACGGCCAAACCGACCCTTACCGAAGGCACTGCGGAAGCAGCGGCGCAACTGGCCGAAGTGGAAAAACTGGGCATCGACGTAGAAGCCCTCGCCACCCGCTTGCAGGAAGACGGTTTGAAACAGTTTGAAGAAGCATTTGAAAAACTGCTGGAACCGTTGGCATAAGGCCGTCTGAAAGTATTAAAGATTCGGAAGATTCAATCATAACGGGGCCGTCTGAAAAAATTTTTCAGACGGCCCCGTTATGATCGGATTAAGATTTTTTCGCAAACAAAACAATACGGTTGCCACCATGATACCTACCGTTAATCAGAATCTGGCAGGCCATGCCGCACAAATGCCACGCACTGCCGATTTTGACGGTAATACGGACACCGTTTTCTTCAAACTCAAGCCATTGCCCCATCATAGAAGAAAGTTTGATAGAACCGATCGGAACATCGCGCCTGTAAACCGTTTGGCCGTTAATGCAAACCGTTTCACCCATGCGCTCCAAGTTCCAAAAATTGCGCACTTCGATTTTTATGCCTTCATATTCGCTTTGCCAAACTTTCTCAAAAGTTTTCACAGTTCCATTTCCAATCCAAACAAATAACTAACCGCCCACATCATTAACTTCTATAAAATAGGCCTGACGCAAATTGATTTTCAAGCCTTCTTCAGCCTGAATCACCTTTACACTTTTCTCAGCCAACTGTTTCAAAGCTATTTTTGCAAAGTCTGCTACATCCTCGCGGTTCAGCAATAAAATATCGGCAAACAAAAACCTGCCCTGATTGGCTTTGTAAACACACCGGAAAAAATCCATGCCCTTATCTGTAATAACAGCTTCTCTTTCATCAATACGCCGCGTGTAGAAATGGCTTTCATTAAATCGGAAATAAATATTCAGGCCGAGCTTTTCTTCAATCAAAGAAAAAGATTCGCCCCTTGTTTGAGTTAGAACAGAGCAAGGATATTTCGTGATGATTAAGTAACCGAAAGACATCAGGTTTTCAATCCAATCTATATTTGCTTGCTATGTGAAGTAATAACATAGCGTTTGCCGAAATCAATATAAAAATCCTGTTGCCGCATATTGCCTGCCAAAACGCTGACTTCGGGCAGGTGTTCGAACATTTCTGCGTAGGCAAATGATACAGGCTGACCATTTTCCGCCAAGTGCAACAACACGTTGCGTATTTCATTGGAAAGCCATTCAGCAGATTTAAACGGGCATTTATTGTGTAATGCCTGTTTTGCGTATAGGTTAAACACGCGCGGGTTATTTTGGTGCGTTATCACACCCTCGGGAGTAACAAAACAGGGCTGTAGAAAATCGTCTTGCTGATTAACCGTTTTTCGATAATGCACACGATCAGAATGCTGGATTTCACGATAAAAACGTAGTTTTTTCAACAGCCCGATGTTTGGATTGCTGTTTAGGCATACCACTTCAAAAAACATTATCCTGCCTTTTTTCTCTTTAAATAAAAGGTAAGAGTTGGTTATCTCAGCAAAAGAAAACCTCATAAAGCACTTTTTGCTTAAATATAGTTTTGCTGGTTATATCTAAAAAAGACATTTTTATTTTTGGTGCATTCATATATAAATCAACATTTTCAGTTGAACCTATATAAATAAAAAAGCTTTTTTTTAGTTTAGAAGAAAACTCTGCTAAAAGTTCATTACTTAAAATAAAACCTATTGAAGTGTATTTATTTTTATTTTCCTTTAAAAACTGCAAATAAACCCTTTTATTGGGAAAATCTTCAGGAAACAGGCCTTCTCCATCTTTATCAACATAAATCATATCAATACCATAGCCATTACCATAATATATTTTCCATAGCGTATGTTCTTTGTTGCAATCAGTAAAACCGAATAAGTCCAGCCCGTTTAATTCGGGGGAGTAGATAAATATAGCTGTTGACATATCCTAACTTCCCATCATTGATTTTAAGTTCCGAACTACCTGTCTTGCCTGCGGCTTGTCGCCTTATATCAAAAATGTAATGTGTTGATGAACTATAAAAAATCGACAGGCGCAAAAACCAAGGCATTTATACACCTAACTAATAGTAATTATCAATATTGTTTACGGAACAGGTAGCAAAAATTATAATGCCGAAATATCAACCATTTGGACAAAATTATGCCAACCCAAATCAGTTTACGCATTATTCCTGCTTTGCTGCTCGTTACCTTTCCTTTCGGCCTACACGCAGAAACGTCGGGCGGGGTATCCGATACTTATTCTGCCGTTTTGCCTACCGTTCAGGTTGTCGGGCAATCCGACACCAATATCCTTAAGGGCTACGTCAATTACGATGAAGCCGCGGCTACCCGCAACGGGCAGCCGGTGAAAGAAATTCCGCAAAGCATCGATATTCTTAACATTCAAAAAAACAAAAACTACGGCACCAATGATTTGAGCTCGATTCTCGAAGGCAATGCCGGTATTGATGCCGCGTATGATATGCGCGGCGAAAGCCTGTTTTTGCGCGGTTTTCAAGCCGACGGCAATGATATTTACCGAGACGGCGTGCGCGAAAGCGGGCAGGTACGCCGCAGCACGGCAAATATTGAGCGGGTGGAAATTCTCAAAGGCCCTGCATCGGTGCTTTACGGCCGCACCAACGGCGGCGGCATCATCAACATGGTCAGCAGATATGCCAACTTCAAACAAAACCGCACAGTAGGCGCGGCTTACGGCTCTTATGCCGCGCGCAGCCTGAATCTGGATATCAATGAAGTGCTGAACGAAAATGTTGCCGTCCGCTTGAACGGCGAAATCGGTAAAGCCAACTCTTTCCGTTCGGGCATCGACAGCAAAAACGCCATGCTCTCCCCCAGCGTTACGGTAAAACTCGACAATGGTTTGAAGTGGACTGGTCAATATACTTACGACCGTGCAGACCGCACGCCCGACCGCAGCCCTTCGCGCACGATTTATGAAAAAGCGGGGATTTCGCACCGCCAAGGATTTGCCCACCCTAACGATTTTGTACAAGACAAGCTGCAAATATGGCGCTCCAACCTCGAATATGCCTTCAACCCCAACTGGCATCTGCAATGGCAGCTTGCCCACCGCCGCGCTTCGCAGGATTTCGACCATTTCTACGGCGGCACGCTTGACGAGGCAACAGGCCGTCTGAAACGCAATTACGCATGGCAGCAAACCGAGAACAAAACTTTGTCGAGCAGCACCACCCTCAACGGTGATTTTAAAATCGGCCGTTTCGACAACCACTTAACCGTCGGCTTCGATGTTTCGCGCGAAGAGCGCAACCCCAAACTGGGCTATTCGCGCACGTTTACCAAAGAAGTTGATCCGCACAATCCGTTATCGTGGCCGCCTTCCGGCCGCCTGCTGCCCTTATCTACCAACAACCGCCACAAAGCCGATTCATACGGCCTGTTTGCACAAAACATTTTTTCCGTTACTCCCGATATCAAACTGGTGGTAGGCGGCCGTTACGACAGCTATAAAATCAACAGCAGTTTTATCGACAACAGCAGCCACCGCTACCGCAACCACACGTTCAGCCCCAATTTGGGTGCCGTTTGGAACCTTACTCCCGCCCACACCCTTTACGCAGGCTACAACAAGGGCTTTTCGCCGCTGGGCGGGCGCACTTATCTGGGTTTGAGTTCGGCAGACGAAAAAGCCAATTCCAATATTTCTCCCGAATTTTCCAAACAATACGAAGCGGGCATCAAAAGTTCTTGGCTCGACAACCGCCTGAGCACCACCTTAGCGGCTTATCAAATCGAACGCTACAACATCCGCTACCGGCCCGACCCCGTCAATTCGCCTTACAGTTGGGCGGTTAGCGGCAAACACCGTTCGCGCGGCGTTGAACTAGGTGCGCTCGGCCAAATCGCCCCCAAATGGTATCTGCGCGGTTCAATCGGCGTCATGCAGGCCAAAGTGGTTGAAGACACGCAAAACCCGCAGCGGGTCGGCCGCCATTTGAACAACACCAGCAACATCACCGGCAATCTGTTCGTGCGCTACACCCCTACGCAAAACTTCTACGGCGAACTCGGCGTTACCGGCACCGGCAAACGCTACTACTATGCCAACAACACCGAGGCCCATATCCCCGGTTTCGCCCGCGTTGATGCGCTGGCAGGCTGGAACCGCAAAAACCTCAATTTCACACTGGCAGTTAACAATCTGCTCAACCAGAAATACTGGCGTTCCGATGCCATGCCCGGTGCACCGCGCGGCGTAACGGCACGGGTGAATTACCGCTTTTAAGGCTCGAACGCCAACCGGCAACATGCCCTAAGCCTTATCATTCAGGCCGAGACCTTTGCAAAACCCTCAGATGTGGATGCAGTTCAAGGCGTAGCAGCACAGCGAGTGCAGACATATCATATAGATAGGCAAACGAGCGAGCAGCGCACAACGCAGAAATGCGCCGCAGATGGGGGTTTTGCAAAGGTCTCAGGCCGTCTGAAAGCAAAGCCTACATGGCTCGCTTTCAGACGGCCTGAAACTTTTATATAGCCGGTTACACCGCAACAAAATAGCCGAATCGGATATGTGTATCCGGCTTACCTTGATTTTACCTTCTGGATTTTACTATCAAGCCTGCTTGTGTAATTTCGCCAAATACAACTTGCCGCTTTCCGTCAGCCTTAACGCGCGCACTTCGTGAGCGGGCTGTTCGATATAGCCGCGCATGGCAAAGGCGGCCATCATTTCGTGTCCCAACCAGCCTGCGATGTGGTAGGTTTTTTCCGTCCAGTCCAAGCAGGCATGAGTGTGCGGCGGGTAGTTGGCGGCGTTGATCTCGAGCGTATCCAGCCATGCCATGCCGGCGGGCGTCATTTCGTAATGCTCGCGGGCCACATCCAGCACCACCAAACCGGCTTCGCACAGGCTTTGGCTGATGCTGACTGCCATTTCGCCCGCCATGTGCCCGTAGCAGATGCGCAGTTTTTGGTGCGGCTGCTCGACACGGCTTTTGCCTTTGTCGGCGAGCAAGGCGAGTTTCTGCAAGATGTCCATCACGCGCGGGCTGCCGATGCGGTAGAGGCGGTTTTTGCCCTCTGCTTCCATTTCCACCAAACCGCCGCGACGGAGTTTGTCTAAATGCACGCTGGCCGTCTGAACGGTAATGCCGGCGATTTCTGCCAATTCGGTTACGTTCAGGCGGTCGCGTCCCAATAGGGCGTCCAGCATCAGCGCGCGGCTGGGGTGGCCGATCAAATGGGCAGTGTGGGCGAAATGGTGGGCTAACGACATGATGCAGTTCCTTACAATGGCGGGGCAACAATACGGTCAATCAACTTAAAAACAGTACACTCGTCATACTCGGGCTTGACCCGAGTATCGCCTAAATTTGCTGAAACTCAAGATACTCGGGTCAAGCCCGAGTATGACGGGTTTGTTACTAAACTTCGAATTAACTATATACATTATGCCTTTCGCAGCATACCTTTCATTTCGCTTGCGGGCGAAATATGGCGGCCGTTTACGCTGCTAAGGTAGTGATACGACAACGTCTTGAAAGAGAGGGCATGATGTATCTGCTTTTCGGTATGCTGTTCAGCCTGTTATGGGCTTCGGCCTTTATTGCGGGCAAATACACCCTGCAAACGCTTGAGCCTTTAGACATGTTGAGTTTGCGTTTTTTGCTGGCGGCGGCATTGGTGTTTGCCTTGTGCGTGTGGCTGACGCACAAAGGCGCGGATTTGGGTTGGCGCGGCAAATCGTTGTGGCTGCACGGCTTTTTGCTGGGTTTGACGAATTACGCGCTCTACTTGGGCTGGTCTTACACCGGCTTGAAAACGATCTCACCCGAACTGGTGGTGCTGCTGGTTTCGACCATGCCTTTTGTTACCGCGTTTGTGTCTTCCCTGATCACGCGGCAATGGTCGTGGCTGCAATGGGCGGCGATTTTGCTGGGTTTTGCGGGCGTGTATGCGGTTTTGTCGGCCAGAATGCCGCAAGCGGGCTGGGACATCGGCATCGTGTGGACACTGATGGGCATGTTGGCCTTGGCCGCCGGCACGCTCATCTACCGCGCGGTGGCCGGCAAACATCATCTGCTGGCCTTAACGGGCGTGCAAAATCTGTTCGGCGGCCTGCTTCTGTTGCCCTTTGCCTCACCTTCGGGCTGGGCGGCGGCGATGCACAACAGCGTGTTTGCGTGGTCGCTGTGGTATCAGGTGATTGTGGTGTCGGTGGTGGCGATGCTGATGTGGTTTCAACTGGTGCGTTGGCTCGGCCCGGCGCATGCGGCGGCTTTCCATCTGCTCAACCCGATTTTCGCCACCTTGCTGGCACGGCTGTTTTTCCATATTCCGCTGGGTTGGGCGGATATCGCCGGCACTTTGCTGGTGGTGATCGCGCTGGGCATGTTAAACCGGCAGAACATCAAGCAGGTCGAGGCAGCCAAACGCACTTAAAACCCAAGCAAACGCATTCAAGGCCGTCTGAAAGCGTTTCCTCACAGTCGGATACAAGTATCCGACCTACCGAAAATGTTTCAGACGGCCTCGGTTTTATTTCCAACGCAGGGCGGGCATCACTGCCCGCCGCTTGTGGCCGGACATCGACGTTGTAGGTCGGATACTTGTATCCGACACCAATACCCGCCAACCCGCTTTCAGACGGCCTCACTCATTACCCGTCATTCCCCATCCTACCCCCGCCCCAAAATCATTTAAAATGGCCGTCTGAAACCGTTTCCCTCCAGCCGCCATGACACCCGAACACCAAAAGCTGCTCAAAATCACCGACACCGCCGCTAAAAAGCTCGAAAAGCTCAACCTGCACACCCCGTGGGACGTTGCCCTGCACCTGCCGCTGCGCTACGAAGACGAAACCCACATCATGCCGATTAAAGACGCACCTGTCGGCGTGCCGTGCCAAGTCGAAGGCGTAGTAACCCTGCAAGAAGTACAGTTCAAACCGCGCAAGCAGCTTGTCGTGCAGATTCAAGACGACTCCGGCAGCGTGCTGTTTCTGCGCTTCATCCACTTCTACCCCAGCCATCAAAAACAAATGGCACAAGGCAAACGCATCCGCGCCGTGGGCGAAATCAAACACGGTTTTTACGGCGACGAAATGATCCACCCCAAAATCCGCGATGCCGACAACAGCAGCCTTGCCGAAAGCCTCACCCCCGTTTACCCCACCGTAAACGGCCTCAACCAACCCACCTTGCGCCGCATCGTTCAGACGGCCTTAGAAGCCCTGCCCCTGCACGACACCCTGCCCGACGAACTCTTAGGCCGTCTGAAACTGCCGCACTTAGCCGAAAGCCTGCGCCTCCTGCACGCCCCGCCGCCCGATTACAGCATCCGCCAACTTTCAGACGGCACCCTCCCCGCATGGCAGCGGCTCAAATTCGACGAACTGCTCGCCCAACAGCTCTCCATGCGGCTCGCCCGGCAAAAACGCATCAGCGGGCAGGCCGCCCCCCTGCACGGCACCGGCGAATGGTCGGGCAAACTGCTCAACGCCCTGCCCTTTTCCCTCACCCAAGCCCAACAGCGCGTGCTGGCCGAAATCCGCGCCGACATGCAGCAAACCCACCCCATGCACCGCCTGCTGCAAGGCGACGTAGGCAGCGGCAAAACCATCGTTGCCGCCCTGGCCGCCCTCACCGCCGTCGAAGCCGGCAGCCAAGTTGCCGTGATGGCGCCCACCGAAATCCTCGCCGAACAGCACTACCTCAAATTCAAACAATGGTTCGAGCCGCTCGGCCTCAGCGTTGCATGGCTTTCCGGCAGCCAGCGCAAAAAAGCCAAAGAACAAAACAAAACCGCCCTTTCAGACGGCCTCGCCCCCATCGCCGTCGGCACCCACGCCCTCTTTCAAGAAGACGTACAGTTCCACAACCTCGGCCTCGTCATCGTCGACGAACAGCACCGCTTCGGCGTCGCCCAACGCCTCGCCCTCAAAAACAAAGGCCAAGACGTACACCAGCTCATGATGTCCGCCACCCCCATCCCCCGCACGCTGGCCATGAGCTTTTTCGCCGACCTCGACGTTTCCGTAATCGACGAACTGCCGCCCAACCGCACCCCCATCCAAACCCGCCTCGTCAACAGCCTGCGCCGCCCCGAAGTCGAAGGCTTCGTACTCAACACCTGCCGCAAAGGACGGCAGGTTTACTGGGTCTGCCCCCTGATTGAAGAAAGCGAAACCCTGCAACTGCAAACCGCCACCGAAACCCAAGCCGCCCTTCAAGCGGCCCTACCCGAACTCAGCATCGGCCTCGTCCACGGCCGCATGAAAGCCGCCGAAAAAGCCCAAGTGATGGCCGAATTTGCCGCAGGCCGTCTGAACGTACTCGTTGCCACCACCGTTATCGAAGTCGGCGTAGACGTACCCAACGCCAGCCTCATGGTTATCGAACACGCCGAACGCATGGGCTTGGCGCAACTGCACCAACTGCGCGGACGCGTAGGCCGCGGAGCCGCCGCCAGCACCTGCGTCTTACTCTTCGCCGAACCCCTGAGCGAACTGGCCAAAGCCCGCCTCAAAGTCATCTACGAACACACCGACGGCTTCGAAATCGCCCGCCAAGACCTCAACATCCGCGGCCCCGGCGAATTTCTCGGCGCACGCCAAAGCGGCGTACCCATGCTCCGCTTCGCCAACCTCGAAGAAGACCTGCACCTTTTAGAAAAAGCCCGCGAAATCGCCCCCCAACTGATTGAAGAGAACCCCGACATCGTCGAGGCCCACCTCAACCGCTGGCTGGCGAGCAGGGAGGGTTATTTGGGGGTTTGAAGGTTGTGCAGTATTGAGAGAAGCCATCTGAAACACGCAAACACTGTAATTCTTGTTTTAGTCTTGGCGATTGCACCATACACCAATTTAAAAATTCAACACCAATAATTTTTTCAAACATTCCTAAAGACAAAATATTTACAACTAAATCAAATATATAGAAATGTTATTTATGTTATATAGATGTCAAAATAATAAGAATTATTGACATAAAACACCAAAAGAAATATATTTTAATTA
>NZ_LGZA01000040.1:0-20614 GCF_001308005.1 Neisseria sp. 74A18 | reverse complement strand
AAATAAATTAGATATTGAAGATTATTATGGCATAGATAATGTAAATAATTGTCGTAAATTTATAGAGGGCCTTAGAAAGCAAAATTCATTTTAAAGAGTCTTTCCGCAACATGTTCAACAGTACTTTATATGTTGGAAAAGTCAGGTTATTTACATTTTTATGTTAAATCGCAGATAGACATTATCCCTCATTACTACTTAGTCAAATATCATTCTGCTTCAGAGGCACTAGAAATATTGAAATCCTCTTTATTCAATCAACAAGCCAAAAGAGAATCCGTTCTAGGGGCATTTCTCCGCAACCCTAAAGATAAAATACTCAAGTCTACCAATTGGGGGATATTATCGCCCAAGAGGAATCAAGAAATGAGCAATCAATATCTGAAAGGTAGATTAGTAATATGAGATTGTTTTTTATAGTTTTTTTGTATTTACTTTCAACTAATACCCAAGCTTTTTCAAAAAATCCCGTCCCTGACGGGAAAGTTGAAATAAAAGTAATTAATAGCACACCTTGCTTATATATTAGTAAAAACCAGCTGAATGGTTGGTATGTCATAATGGTATCAAGCAATGACGAAAAAGGTAATCTTCACTCATGGCACTATAAGAATTCTTTTGAAAAGCATTACCCCAAAGAAAATCAATGTGTTCTATTAAATGCTTCTAATTTTCAAAATTTAAAACTGAGAGAAAGCGCCCCTTACTTTATTGAATTAATTCCAAGCAGGAGTGAATATGACCAGTTTACTCCACCCCCTAATTTTGACGGATTTTCAAGTCGAATTTGTTTAAAACAAGACAAAGAAAAACAGCTTAAAATTCAAGATTATATTTACGGAAAATGTATAGATAGAGAACCTGACACTCAGGAAGCCCCTCCTGCCTCAGCCAATACGGTTTCAGACGGCTGGTTAGCCCGATTGCTTAATTGGTTTAAGGAACTTTGGTAAAATAAATAAAAGATAAAAGCCGGTCTGAAAAATTTCAGACCTGCTTTTTATTTGTGTCATTCAGTGGAGGCGTGTGGAGGCGTGACGAATTAGAAACCGTTTAACTGTAAGTATCGCAACCGGTTTACTGAATATCAAACAACTTCCCCTGAGCCAAAAGCATTTTTACGGGTGCGAAGTCTTGCCGGTGTTCGGGTAGTGCGCCGAATTTTTCTAAGGCTGCGAGATGTGCGGCGGTGCCGTAGCCTTTGTGTTTGTCGAAACCGTATTGCGGATAACGCTCGGCCAGGGCATACATTTCGGCATCACGGGCGGTTTTGGCCAATACGGATGCGGCGGATATTTCGATGATTTTGCTGTCGCCCTTGACCACTGCTTCGGCGACGATACTGAGATTTTTGGGAATGCGGTTGCCGTCTATCCAAACTTTTTGCGGCTTGACGGCCAAGCCCTGTATTGCGCGGGTCATGGAGAGCATGGTGGCTTGCAGGATGTTCAGTTCGGCGATTTCGGCTACGTTTGCCGATGCCACGCACCATGCTATGGCTTGTTCTTTAATCTGTATGGCTAGGGCGTCGCGCTTTTTTTCGGTGAGTTTTTTGGAATCGGTCAAACCGGGGAGATTGTGGTCGGGCGGCAGAATAACGGCGGCGGCAAATACGCTGCCGACCAGCGGCCCGCGCCCGGCTTCGTCTACGCCGGCAGTCAGAAAAACATCATTCATTTGTTCAGACTCCTTTTTCAGGTTTTCAGACGGCCTCATTTCAACCTCTTCTTACGGGTTACCTAAACGACGGCACACTTCCAACACGGCCTCTCCGTATTTTTCGATTTTTTCTGCACCCACGCCGTGTATGCCGCCCAATTCTGCCAAGGTCTGCGGCTGTTTGGCGGCGATGGCGCGCAGGGTGATTTTGCTGAAGACGGTGTGCTCGGGTTCGCCTTCGGTTTCGGCGGTGGCGGCGCACCATTGCATCAGGGCGCGCATCAGGCGGCGTTTGTGTTTGGCTTCGTTGCTGAGGCCGTCTGAAAAGGGTTTGCAGACGGCCAGTATGCTGCTGCCGAATTTGCCGATGCGTACTGCGCCCAAGCCGTAGATGCCGTTTAGGTCGGCGGCTTCTTCGGGGGTGTTGCGGACTAAGTCGAGCAGGCTGTCGTCGGGGCAGACGGTGTGCGGGGTAACGCCTTCTGCCTGTGCAGTACGGCTGCGCCATGTGTTCAGGGCTTGCCAAAGCCGGCGGTCGCGTTCGGTTTCAAGGCCGTCTGAAACGGTATCGGGTAAGGCGGATGGGTTTTGGCGAAGCTCACCAAGTTCGCTTTGGCGAAACCCGCTTTGCGGGTTTTCAGACGGCCTGCCGTGTTCTGTAAAGGCTTGGCACACTTCGATGATTTCGTTGCCGAAGCTGTTGATTTTGGCTTCGCCCAAGCCGTAGATGTCGTGCAGTTCGGCGGGGGTGGCGGGCAGTTTTTCGACGATGTCGCGCAGGGTTTTGTCGCCGAAAATCACATAAGCGGGCACTTCTTCGGCTTGTGCGCGTTTGAGCCGCCAAGCGCGCAATGCTTGCCAGATGCGTTCTTCGCGTTCGGTGCGCAGCCATTCTTCTTTGGGTTTTTGGGTGGCGGCTTTGTCGCGTTTGAGCGGGCGCAGCCATACGGGTGTGCCGCCTTTGAGCACGGTTTTGGCGGCGGGGGTGAGTTGCAGGGCTTGGTGCATCAGGGGGTTGACGGTGAGGTAGCCGGAACTGATGCATTGGCGGATAACGGCACGCCATTCTTTGTCGGAAAGGTTGTCGCCGATGCCGAAGGTGGATAATTCGTGATGGCGGTTGCGGGCAATCCAATCGTCGCTTTTGCCGCGCAATACGTTAATCACATAACCTGCGGCGAACTGTTGGCCGACTCGATACACGCAGCTGAGCAGTTTCTGCACCAGCACGGTGCCGTCGAAGCGCACGGGCGGGTGCAGGCAGTTGTCGCAATGGCCGCAGGGTTGGGAATCTTCGCCAAAGTGTTTGAGCAGCAAAACGCGGCGGCAGTCGGCGGTTTCACATACCGACAACATGGCATCGAGTTTTTGCAGTTCGATTTGTTTTTGCATGTCGTCGCTGTTGCCGGTTTGGATGCGTTCGCGCAGCAGCACCCAGTCGTTAAGGCCGTAGCACAGCCAGCTTGCGGCGGGTAGGCCGTCGCGCCCCGCTCGGCCTGATTCTTGGTAGAAATGTTCGACGCTTTGCGGCATGTCGAGATGGGCGACGAAACGCACGTCGGGTTTGTCGATGCCCATGCCGAAAGCGACGGTGGCGACGACGATAACGTTGTCTTCACGGGTAAAACGCCGCTGGTTGGCCTCGCGCACGTCCATGCTCAAACCGGCGTGGTAGGGAATGGCATCCAAGCCGTGCTCGCATAAAAAGGCGGCGGTGTCTTCCACTTTTTTTCGGCTCAGGCAATAAACGATGCCGCTTTGCCCCGCCATCTGTTTCACGATGAAATCAAGCAGTTGTTTTTTACCGTTGTTTTTTTCAATTACTTGGTAGTAGATATTCGGGCGGTCGAAGCTGGCCACGAACTCGGCCGCGTCTTCCAAACGCAGGTAATGTTTGATGTCGGCGCGGGTGGCGGCATCGGCGGTGGCGGTGAGGGCGATGCGGGGAACGTGCGGATAGCGGTCGGCCAGCAAACCGAGCTGTTGGTATTCGGGGCGGAAGTCGTGCCCCCATTGGCTCACGCAATGGGCTTCGTCGATGGCAAACAGGCTGATGGTGTGTTGGTCGAGAAAGCGCAGGAAACGCTCGCCAACCAAGCGTTCGGGGGCGACATAAAGCAGTTTCAGACGGCCTGACTGGATATCGTCGGCAATCTGCCGCGCTTCGTCTGGGGTGGTGCCGCTGTGTACGCAGGCCGCCGCCACACCTGCCGTGTGCAGCGCGGCCACTTGGTCGTTCATCAGGGCGATCAGCGGCGACACCACCACGGCCACGCCTTCGCGCATCAAGGCGGGAATTTGGTAACACAACGATTTGCCGCCGCCGGTGGGCATCAACACCAGCAGGCTGTTGCCGCCCGCCAATGTATCCACAATCTCGCCCTGACTGCCGCGGAATTCGGGATAGCCGAAAACGTCGTGCAGAATTTGGGCGGCGGTGGCATGTTGCATTTGGCGGGTTCCGTAAGGGGCGTGTAGATGAAAGAGACTGAACCCCGCGCGGCGATCATGGCGGGGATCGGGTTTAGGGCGGTATTTTAGCCTTTTTCACTTAAGGCCGTCTGAAAAAACAAGAATATCTCAAAGAAAAATGCCGTCTGAAATTTCAGACGGCATCTGCCGAAGCATACGGTTTACACGACTTGGAAACTGGTGTGATCTATTACCAAATCCTTATCCAACGTGGCAAAGTGAATGGCATCGGCATTGCCCTTGCCGTCTTTGTCATAAGTGAGATAGCCGGTATCTTTATGATATTTCACATATTGATCCCATTCATCCATTGTATTGGTGCTCAAGCTGTCAAAGATGGTGGCTTTCAGCTCGATAATGTCTTGGCCTGCCGTGAAATCGGTGATGGTATCGACGCTGCCGTCTAAAGCAGTGTCGAACACGAACGTATCCCTGCCGTCGCCGCCGGTAAGCGTGTCGCTGCCTGCTCCGCCGATAATGCGGTCGTTACCGGGCATGCCGTTCAGGGTGTTGTTAAGGCCGTTGCCGGTGAGGGTGTTGTCGGCATCATTACCCTGCCCTGTAACGGCGGTGGTGCCGATCAAGGTCAGGTGCTCCAAATGGTTGCCCAATGTGTAGCTTTCCAAACTGCTCAACACATGGTCTGCATCACCTTCATTTGCATGTTCGGTAACCACATCGCCCGTATCGTCGACCACATAGGTATCGTTGCCGGTGCCGCCGTTCAGTTGATCCGCACCTGCGCCGCCGTCGAGATAATCGTTGCCTTCGCCGCCGTTTATGATATCGGCACCTGCACCGCCATAGATATTGTTGTCGGCTTTGTTGCCGGTAAGGGTATCGTTGTGGGCGGAACCGATCAGGTTTTCAATCTGCGTGCCGAAGCCTATGAATGCCTGACCTTCGGTATAAGTGTCGAGCGAACCTTTGATGCCGCTGAAACCGTATAAGGCTTGTTTTTTGTCAAAGCCGAAATATTCGTGCATATCGTATGTTTGGCTGCTTTTTACGGCAAAGGTTTTTTCACGGGTATCGCCCACATATATCCACGAACCGGGGGTGAGGTTCACATTGACGCCCTGCTTTTCTTCGGAAGCGTCGAAGGTATCGACACCGCCTGCATCCCAGATATAGCGGTCGGCATCGCGGCTGTACATATTGTAGTTTTTAAAGGTGTAGATATCGTTGCCGGTGCGTGTATGGCGGTTGACGCCGTAAGCATATTGCATGTATGCCAAATCGTAAGGGCGCAGATGGCCTCTGTCTAAAAACAAATTGTCGTTTTTATAGGCTTTATACGACATGTTGGAAAACTCGATGTTTTCCTCTCCGGCGTAATCACCGGTAAAGCCTACCGAAGTATGACCCATGCCGAAAGTATGGGTAATTTCGTGCAAAGCCGTGTAGTTTAAAAACTCATTGCCCCATCCTTTGTAATTGTGCCGGCTGTTCCATGCTATCAGGCCGCCGCTGTATGCAATGGCCGAAGCACTTTCAAAGCCGTTTTTCAGGTTGCCCATAAAAAAGTTGGTATTGGCTTCGGCTCTGCTGCCCACTTCTACGAATTCGATATTGGCAACCGTGCTGATTTCTTTATAGGCGTTGCGTATGATGCCCTGCAATTCAGACGAATAAGTGGTCATGGTCGAACGGTCGATGTAGTGGTTAAACCCAACCGGTAAAGCGGCGATTTCGTCGAGCGTCATAAAATGGTATTTGATTACGGCAGGCTTGTCGCTTGATCCGCCAAATGGAATATTGTAGCTGCGTCCGTATAACGACCCGATTTTTTCGATGAAATAAGGGAAGTTATAGCCGTCTGAAGTGTGGTCGCTGTTTACTTTGGCTTTCTGCATCGGCTGGTGCGCGTTTACAAAGGTATCGCTCACCTGCTTCAGCGATGCGTAGTTTTCCACATCGCTTACGGTTACGGCTTTGCCGGATAAATCGGCAGTATGCAGCGAAGCCTTCACTTTGTGGGCGCCGTTTGCCGCCAAATCGTCGGCGGCAACCTGTGCTTTGAACGTCAGGTTGTCAGCAACGGCGGTTTTGTAGATTTTGCCGCCCACATCGATGCTGATTTCATCGCCTGCTTTGGCCGTACCGCTAACGGTGCCGCTGATGTTGACGGTGCGCTCGCCTACGCCTGTTACCGTATGGTGGCCGTCTGAATCTTTTTGGATATAGGGGCTGTCGAACGTAATGTCTTTAATCTGCACCGGCGCATTTTTGTTGATATATTGAACCCTGTATGATCCGTCAGCCCATTTGGCCACTTTATACAACCGGGGGTCGGCTTCAACGGTAAAGCTGAGTTTTTGGCCGTTGAGCGATTTCAATTCGTCGGTGGGAATGTCTAAAAAGAAGCTGAGATCGCGCTTAACGCCGGCTTTATAAGACTTGCCGCCGATATCCACGGTAATCTGGCGCATACGCTCTTTGTTCATGCCCTGTGCGAAATCTCCCGCCAATTCGATCACGCCGCGCAGGCGGGTATTGGCTTCAGTTTGATGAACCTGCAGATTGAAATCGTTATCCACCTGAGTAATATCGATTTTCGCTGCGGCGGCACCGTCTACGGCATAGCTGCGGGCGGCGGAAGCCGAGCCGGAACTGTTGCCGGAAATGGCGGCGAACACGGTATAGCCTTGGTTCTCCAACAGCTTGCTGCCTTGCACGGTGGTACGGAATGTCAAATCTTCTCCGACTTGTGCCTGCAGCGTTTCTTTGCCGACCGTCAGCGTAACGGTTTGGCCTTGTGCCGCTTGCGCTCCCGAAACTTTGCCCGAAATGGTGATGTCTTTTCCGGCTTCGGTTACATTAATCAGATCGTCGCCGGTAATGGTATCGAGTTGGATCTGGATATCACCCTTTTTCACGCTGTATCCGCGTGCGGTATGTGCAGAGCCGGTGTTGCCCGCATTGTCGGACGTGGTAACGGCGGCGCGGATCACCGGCACGGGCGCAGCGGTCAGCTCGGCGGCGGCAACTGCAACGCTAAAAGCACCTTGAGAATTAACCGATACCTGTTGCTGTTTGTTGTTAACGGTTAGTGTAACGGTATCGCCTTCTTTAAACTCACCGCCCACTTGGCCGGAAAGCGTAATATTGCCGCTTGCCGAGGCATCCAGCGCATCATTTTCTGCGATGGCGTTCAACATGATCGTCGGCTCGGGAAGATGCGTATCGACATCAAATGTTTTTTCCGCACTGCTTGAAGCGGTGTTGCCGTAGCGGTCTGCCACATTAACCCGCACATTTACGTTCAGACGGCCTTCGGAATGTGCCAACACAGTGGCAGGCACGTCCAAATTCCAATCATTACCGGAAACGCGGGCCTGATAAACCTTACCGTCAATCTCAACCGTCACTTTAACGGTTTCCGGAGCCACCGTATCGCCCAGCACCAACCTTCCCGTCAGGCTCACTTGCTCAGGTAATTTGGCAGCGTTAACAGGTTGGTTGCCGTTGATGCTTTCTACAGTAACCGATACGGTAGGCGGAGTGGTTTTCAATTCATACGTTTGCGTACTTTCGGCTACGGTGGTAGAGCGGCCTGCCGCATCTCGGATCATGCCTTGCGCGCTAACCGATGTGTTGGCCGCCAATATTTCGGCAGGAACCTGCACGCTGAATCCCGCACCCGTAATAGATGCCGGATATTGGTTGCCGCCCACGTTTACCGTTATCGATCTGATTTCGTCTCCTTCGCCCAATCTGTTCACCTTGCCGCTCAGCGTGATGGTAGCTTGGCCGATTTCGCTTTGGTTGAGTACATTGTCGCCTCCGATTTTGTCAAACACGATTTCACCTTGCGGCGGCGTTTTATCCACTATAAAGATGCGCGATGCGGTTGCTTTTCCGTTACCTCTGTTGCCGGCTTGGTCGACACGGTCGACGCTGACCGTTAAAGCATATTTGCCGTCATCTTTCTGGGGAAAGATGCGGTCTATTTCCGCTTCTATGCTGTATTCCCCTCCTTCCTGAACGGTGGCCGTGTAAGTTACCTTCGCCACATCAACAGTAACGATTGAACCGACTTTCCCGTCGGTTACGCGCCCGCGGATGGTTACGGTCGGTTGGGACATTTCTTCGGCATCCAGCACATTGTCGCCGGTTATGCCATCGATCGTGATGCCGGTGTTGTTGAGCAAATCAATCGTATACGGCTGGTTGGCAACAAGAAAAGGATTTTTTTCAGACTCATCGACATACGCACTCAATATATACCCAGCTTCTGTGGCATTATTTCTCAACCCTAAAAAGGAAACCGGCACGGTGGCACTGAAGCGGCCGTCTGAAACGGTAGCCTGAACGTTATTACCGCGCGCCGCCAGAGTAACCGACACGCCGTCGGGAAGGTTTTCCACCCAACCCGATAAGGTGATGGTGCCTGTATCGAATTCGGCCTTGTTAACGTAGTTATCTTCCGCAATGGGATCAAGATAGATTGCCGGCTGCAACGCGTCTACCGTGTATTCGCGATTTGCCTTTGCAACCGCTTCGTTGCCCGCTGCATCCGTTACCCGCGCCGATACGCGCACTTCTTGACCCGCAACCAACACGGAAGTCGGCACTTCTGCCGTATAACGCTCTCCGCTCACCTGCGCGGCATACGTTTCGCCGTTTACCTGAACCGTCAGTTCTTCAATGCGCTCACCTTCTTTCAAGCCGGTAAACGAACCCGAAACGGTTTGGCGGGCATGCGCGCGCTCGGCCTTGCCCAATACATCGTCTCCGGCAATCGGCTCGATCGACAATTTAACATCAGGCGCATCCAAGTCGGTAAGGTATTGGCGGGTAGTCTGTACGGTAGCGGTGTTGCCGGCATCATCCTGCGAACTCACGCTGGCCTTAATCAGGTTATAGCCTTCTTTTTTCAGCGTTTCACCCGAAAAATCAACCGAAAAAGCACCGTTGCGCACTTTGGCCAATATGTCGACCCATTTCACGTTGCCGCAGCTCTCGCAGCCGCACGAAACAACCACGCTCTCTCCGTCGGCTATGTCGCTGACTTGGCCGCTCACCGTTACCTTACCTTTCGATTCCTCGATATTGAGTATGTTATCGCCGGCGATATTGTTTAAGCTGATGGTGGGCGCATATTCCGTATCCACACGATAACTGCGTTCGGCCGTGCCGGTAGCGCTGTTTAAGGCCGCATCGCGTGTTGTCAGTTCGGCAGAAATTTTGCCGTGGTTGACCAAAGTTCTGGTATGCACCGGCACGGAGAACGTTCCGTCGGTTACTATGCCGCGATACAGCGCTTCGCCGACTTTCAAAATAATTTCATCACCGTTTTGCGCATTTTTCACCGTGCCGGTAACGGTGATGGATGCTGCTTGAGACTCTACCAAATTGATGATGTCGTCTTGCGCTACCTTGTGAATATCGATCACAGGCGTGGCAATTTGCGTATCGATGGTATAGGTTTGCTCAACCGTAGCGGTATGGGGATTACCGTCGGCATCTTGGGCGGTAACGGAAATACTGATTTTCTGCTCGCCCTGTATATCGGCAAGCACACCGTTATCCAGCTTAACCTTCCAAGTATCACCGCTGATTTCCGCCGCATAAACCCTGCCGCCAACCGCAACCGATACGGAAGGCGACGCCAGCGCGGGGTCTACATTCAGACGGCCTGATAACACCAAACCTTGTTCGGCTTTGACCGATTCCGAGTTGATGACATTATTTTCACTTACCGGATTCAAAATGATTTCGGGTTTGGGCGGAGGATTCTGTTCGGTTTTATCTTGAGTGTCGGGATCGGCAACCTGATCTTTGTCTTTTTCGGGCTGTTGTTCTTCCTGCTGCTTTGGCGGAGTAGGTTCGGTTTTATCCTGCGAATCGGAATCGGCTGCCTGATCTTTGTCTTTTTCAGACGGCCGCTCTTCCTGCTGTTTCGGCGGCGTAGGTTCGGTTTTATCTTGAGTATCGGGATCGGCAACCTGATCTTTATCTTTTTCAGACGGCCGCTCTTCCTGCTGTTTCGGCGGCGTAGGTTCGGTTTTATCTTGAGCGTCGGAATCGGCTGCCTGATCTTTGTCTTTTTCAGACGGCCGCTCTTCCTGCTGTTTCGGCGGCGTAGGTTCGGTTTTATCCTGCGACTCGGAATCGGCTGCCTGATCTTTGTCTTTTTCAGACGGCCGCTCTTCCTGCTGCTTCGGCGGAGTAGATTCGGTTTTATCTTGAGCGTCGGAATCGGCTGCCTGATTTTTATCTTTTTCAGACGGCCGCTCTTCCTGCTGTTTCGGCGGCGTAGGTTCGGTTTTATCTTGAGCTTCGGAATCGGCTGCCTGATTTTTGTCTTTTTCAGACGGCCGCTCTTCCTGCTGTTTCGGTGGCTTAGGTTCGGTTTTATCTTTTTGTTGCTGATCGTTATGATTATCCGAATTTCCGCCTGCCGCTGCGATACCGACTACTGCTGCACCGGCCGCCAACGCAGCAGCGGCCCATAGCTGTGAACCGGTCGTCCAGCCGGCAATTCCTACTTCTTCGGCAACCGCTACGGCAATTTGTGCATGAGATGCTTCATCGGCGGCTGTTGCAAAGGTCGCTCCTGCATCTTGTAAATATCGGCTGTTTTCAATCGGATAATTGATGCGGTAGTCTTTCAATACCAAATCGGGCGTGTCGTCTTGCACGCCGTCCAAATATACCCATAAGTCGTTTTCCATCCACTGCAACACAGACCCGTCAACAGCCTTACCTTCGGAATCGACCACAAGGTAAAGGGTATCCGGCTCAGTTTGAACGAGGGCTGCTGCGCCCTCCTGTATCAACAATGCGTCTGTCTGCCCGTTACGGGTAATATTAAGTGTATAAGTTTTCATAAGTTTTCCAGTAAGCGAATGCAATGAATGGTTATTAGTAAAAAATATCGGCACTTGGCATGCAAAGAAAATCGGAATCTGTTGCCATAAAAAGCGATCTGTATAGCAAATAAACTTTATTTCTGCTACGGCGTTGCCGCCTTGTCTCAAAAATAAGTTGATTTACTATCTTTCATTGCGGAAACGGCAAAAAGTTGAACAGCCGTTTCGATTGCACGATGAACAGAGGCAATTATTATATAGAGTAAAACATTCAATATAACGACATTCGGCATATTTTTTTAAACAAGCGGCATAAAAATGACACAAGATAACAACAGTTATCATCATTTTGTACACTTTAATCCGGCAGCTGATTGCTTTTGAATATACATAAAGCCGTTCTGCTCTTGCCATTTACCGTTATCCCGGGCATTCAACACCTTGAATATGCACCCATACGGATATAGTGCTGATGGCGTTATTTGACTATAATCACTCGGTTTTTCTACTGAATGAATCATTGTGATTTCAGTATTTGATTGAGGTTCGCTGCGTATTGGAATAATATTGACCAACTGAAAACACGCCAAACACAACATACAACAACGGCAGACCACGGAGAACCAAATATGGCTCACTCATCCAAACATGCATCAATGAATATCAGCCTCATACAGGCGCGCGAAGCACTGATGACCCAGTTCCGCCCCATTCTGCACAATGTCGGTTTAACCGACCAACAATGGCGCATTATCCGCCTGCTGGCCGAAAACGGTACGCTCGACTTTCAGGACTTGGCCAATCAAGCCTGCATTCTGCGCCCCAGCCTAACCGGCATTCTCACGCGCCTTGAAAAAGCCGGGCTGTTGGTTCGCCTGAAGCCTTCCAACGACCACCGCCGTGTTTATTTGAAGTTAACCGCAGAAGGCGAGGCGTTGTACGATTCGCTCGGCGAAGAAGTCGATAAATGCTACGACCGCATTGAAACCGTTTTTTCAAGGGAAAAAATGCTGCAACTGCAAACTTTGCTCGGCGAACTTTCCAATATAGGCAAACTTCTTAAATAGCTCCGCATACGCCATGACAGAAAACAAACCGGACCACGCACTCCAACCCTGCTTCCGAGATGCCATGGCTTCGTGCGCAGCCGGTGTGCATGTCATCACCACCGACGGCAGCGCAGGCCGTTACGGCATTACCATGACCGCCGTTACGCCCGTTACCGACGCACCGCCCACCGTGATGATCTGCATCAACCGCCGTTCCGCCATTATCCCCATACTTCAAACCAACGAAGATTTGTGTATCAATGTGCTATCGGCCGCCCAGCAGGATGTTGCCGAGCATTTTGCCGGCATCACCAAGCTCTCGCCCGAAGAACGCTTCGAATACCACATTTGGCACCGCGGGCAAACCGGGCAATTGCAGGTGGAAGGCGCGCTTGCCCACCTTCACGGCAAAATTACCGCCCAACACGACATCGGCACACATCATGTTTTTTATGTATTGATTAACGAAATCAACGTGCACGACACCACTCAACCCGCATTGGTTTATTTCCGCAGAAATTTCAATCAATTGCCATAGCTGCGTAAAGAAAACAGACGTCGGCCGCCGCGATACTCTCAAACGGGCTTTTACCGAAGCCTCCTCCCTTCTGCTCCCGGCAGAACCCCTCATGCAAACTTTAACGTTTTTTAGCTTTCGGCCTTCAGGTTTAGAATAAATACTCACAAGAGTCCCCGTCGGCTTTTTCCATTCGGCCTGTTTCGGATGTTTTTACCCAAAACTGCCTTTTTTTGATATTTTACTGGACATTTAACAGCAAGTTAGTAACAATATCCGTATATCTTTTTTTGTAACCGCCTAAGAAAAAGGCGCAGCATACCATCTGTTTTACGGCAAAACGGCAGCCAATCCGTGCCGCAAAGCAATCACGGCTTTACATTAAGCAAAAGGAACCTTTATGGACTTACGCAAACTGAAGAAATTGATTGATCTGGTTGAAGAATCGGGTATCGCCGAAATCGAAGTGACCGAAGGTGAAGAAAAAGTACGCATTACCCGCTCCACCGCTCCCCAGCAAGCCATTTATGCTGCGCCTACCGCCGTTCACCATGCCGCGCCTGCACCTGCCGCCCCCGCGGCACCTGCCGCCGCACCTTCCGCTTCTCCTGCCGCTCCCGCTGCGCGTGATCTGACCAATGCACAAAAATCACCTATGGTCGGCACATTCTACCGCGCACCCAGCCCCACTTCCCCTCCGTTTGTAGAAGTAGGCCAAACCGTTAAGGCCGGCGACACCTTGTGCATTATCGAAGCCATGAAACTGATGAACGAAATCGAAGCCGAAAAATCCGGCGTGGTCAAAGAAATCTTGGTTGAAAACGGCCAGCCTGTCGAATACGGCGAGCCATTGTTTATCATCGAGTAACAGAATTATTTTCAGACGGCCCCGTGCATGAGGCCGTCTGAATTACTTACATTCAGAACAAAGCCCTGCTTTGAAACTTCTTCTGAAAGAATCTTATGCTGAAAAAAGTATTGATAGCCAACCGTGGCGAAATCGCGCTCCGTGTATTACGCGCCTGCCGCGAAATGGGCATCGCCACCGTTGCCGTGCATTCCGAAGCCGATAAAGACAGCCTGCATGTCAAACTGGCCGACGAATCGGTGTGCATCGGCCCGGCTCCCTCCCCCCAAAGTTACCTTAACATTCCCGCCATCATCGCCGCCGCAGAAGTAACCGGTGCCGATGCCATCCACCCCGGCTACGGCTTTCTGGCAGAAAACGCCAGCTTTGCCGAGCAGGTAGAACAATCGGGCTTCGTGTTTATCGGCCCCCGCGCCGATACCATCCGCCTGATGGGCGACAAAGTATCTGCAAAGCACGCCATGATCGAAGCGGGCGTGCCCTGCGTGCCCGGTTCCGACGGCGCGCTGCCCGACGATGATGCCGAAATCCTCAAAATCGCCGATAAAGTCGGCTTTCCCGTGATTATCAAAGCATCAGGCGGCGGCGGCGGACGCGGTATGCGTGTGGTCGAGAAAAAAGAAGACCTGCTCAAATCGGTGGAAATGACCAAAACCGAAGCCGGCATGGCATTCGGCAACCCCATGGTTTATATGGAGCGTTATCTGCAAAAACCGCGCCATGTCGAAATTCAGGTCTTGGCCGACGAACAAGGCAACGCCATTTATTTGGGCGAACGCGACTGCTCTATGCAACGCCGCCACCAAAAAGTGATTGAAGAAGCACCTGCTCCCGGCATTACTGAAAAAGAACGCAAGAAAATCGGCGAAGCCTGCGTAGCCGCCTGCAAACGCATCGGCTACCGCGGTGCGGGTACGTTTGAATTTCTGTATGAAGACGGCGAATTCTTCTTTATCGAAATGAATACCCGCGTGCAGGTAGAACATCCGGTTACCGAGCTGATCAGCGGTGTTGACATCGTTCAAGAGCAAATCCGCGTAGCCAGCGGCCTGCCTTTGCAATACAAACAGAAAGACATCGTGCTGGAAGGCCATGCTTTCGAATGCCGTATCAATGCGGAAGACCCGTACAACTTCATTCCCAGCCCCGGCCCGATTGAAAGCTGCCACCTGCCCGGAGGATTGGGCGTGCGGGTGGACAGCCACATTTACCAAGGCTACCGCATTCCGCCCAACTACGACAGCCTGATCGGTAAAATCTGCGTGCACGGCAAAGACCGTGAGCAGGCCATGGCAAAAATGCGTGTGGCACTGGCCGAGCTGGCCGTTACCGGCATCAAAACCAATACCCCCCTGCACCGTGATCTGTTTGCCGACCCCGGTTTTCAAGCGGGCGGTGTGAGTATCCACTACTTAGAGCACTGGCTGGAAGAACGTAAAGCCAAACAGCAAGCCTGATTAAAAAAACTGAACCGCCTGAATCCATCGGGCGGTTCTTTCGTTTTTGCTCAATGCGATGCTGAAATATATACATTCGATACGGTGAGGCCGTCTGAAAACAGATTTTCAGACGGCCTCAAGCGTTCATCCATCAATCATCATCGTCATCACGCTCGTAGCGTTTGTATTTTCCGTGCTTTTTGCCGTATTTTTTGTGGCTGACGTGGTGATGACGGTATTTTTTACGCTTTTTGTCATCATCATCGTCGTCATCATAATAGTAATGATGATGGTGTCTGTCGCGGTAAACCACCTCACGGCGGCGGTTTTCACGTTCGGCCGCTTCACGCTTTTGATTGCGCTTGGCATACAGATTGCCTGCCGTACCGCCGATGGCAGCACCGATTAGCGTGCTTTCCATATTGTTGCCTGCGGCACTTCCGATTACACCGCCGACGGCAGCACCCACGATCGTAGCTTTAGTGCGGTCGGTCATCCGCGCTTGGGCGGCCGGTGCCAGCACCAAAGCCGAAGTGACCAGCGCGGCTATCATGGATTTGCGGACAGTATTCATAAACATCTCCGTACAGTTGCGGGGAAAAGGTTGCTTTTACCACAACAAGCCGTATCTGCCGACAACGCACGGCAGAACGGTCGGTTAAAGCAACCTGCGGTATCATACTGCCCACCGGTTTTAAGAAATGCACAGCCAATGTAATATTATGCAGTTGACCGTCATGTTTCAGACGGCCTTTACGGGAAAACAAACCATGTCCTATCAATACCGCCAACCCCTCCCCGACACCCCGCTCGACATCATCGGCGACGTTCACGGCGAAATCGACGCCCTGCAAGCCTTGCTGCATCATCTCGGCTACCGCTGCGACGGCAGCCACCCGCAAGGCAGAAAAATCGTTTTTGTCGGCGACCTGTGCGACCGCGGCCCCGACAGCCCCGCCGTACTCGACTGGTTTTTTCAGGCACACGATGCCGGCAACGCCTTTACCGTGCTGGGCAACCACGAGCTGAATGCGCTTGTGCACGACCCCAAAGACGGCTCAGGCTGGTTTTTTCCCCAGCGTTACAACAAAGACGCCGAACGTTATGCCCCTTGGCGCATTTTACCCGACGAGCGCAAACCCGATTTGGAAAGCCGCTTGGCCGCCCAACCGTTGATACTCGAGCGCGCCGACCTGCGTATCGTTCATGCCGCTTGGCAACCGCACACTTTCCCTGCCCTCGAAGCAGCCGCCGGTGAACCGCTCACCGAACAATACCGCCGTTTCGATGCCGAACTGCGCCACACACTTCAGACGGCCTCTTGGTATCCCGACTACTTGCAAGAACAACAACGCTACGCCGACGCGCTGGAACATCCCCGGCCTCCCCCGCCGATGCCTGCCACCGCCCAATACGAACTCAACCGCAGCCGCCTGCATCCGATACGCGCACTAACCAGCGGTGTTGAAAATATCGCATCCCAACCGTTCTATGCCGGAGGCCGCTGGCGGTTTACGGCACGTTGGAGCTGGTGGGACGATTACCGCGACGACATTCCCGTGCTTATCGGCCACTACTGGCGAAACCGCTTACCCCAACCGCCCTCGCCCGACAGGGAAAACATCCTGCCTGCCGCCGGCAACGCATGGCACGGCGCACGGCGCAATGTGTTCTGTCTCGATTTTTCCGTGGGCGCACGCTGGCGCGACCGCAAAGCTGGCACGCCGGTCGAACGCTCCACCTTCCATCTCGCAGCCATGCGCTGGCCGGAGCGGGTATTGGTATTTGACAACGGCGATGTAGTCAAAACAGTGTAATGTTTCCGTGATCTGCACTTGCTGTGCTGCTGCGCCTTGAACTGCATCCGCATCTGAGGGTTTTGCAAAGGTTTCAAGTTGTATAAAGGGTTGAGGCCGTCTGAATAAGTTTTTTCAGACGGCCTCAACCCTTTATTCTGCCCTGCTCTATCCAAGCCGGGCTAATCTCTCTATCTGATTATTGTTGGGATTCAAAGCGTTTGGCCGCTTCGTCCCAGTTCACCACATTCCAATACTCTTTCACATAGTCGGGGCGGCGGTTTTGGAACTTCAGATAGTAAGCGTGTTCCCACACATCCAAGCCGATAATCGGATAGCCTTTACAACCGGCAATCTCTTCACCCATCAGCGGCGTATCTTGGTTAGCGGTAGAAACCACTTTCAGACGGCCTCCATCCAATACCAGCCATGCCCAACCCGAACCGAAACGGGTAGCGGCCGCTTTTTCAAATTCTGCCTGAAACGCTTCAAACGAACCGAAATCACGCTCGATGGCTTCTTTGAGTTTACCTTTCAATTCAGTACCTTTTTTAAGGTTTTTCCAGAAGAAAGAATGGTTTGCATGTCCGCCTGCATTGTTACGCAACACGGTTTGCTTGTCGGCAGGCAGTTCTTTCAAACGCGACACCAATTCTTCGGCGCTCAACGAGGCAAATTCGGGCAGGCTCTCCAAAGCGGCATTGGCATTGTTTACATAAGCCTGATGGTGCTTGGTGTGGTGGATATTCATGGTCATCTCATCGAAATGAGGCTCTAACGCATCGTAAGCGTAGCCGAGTTCGGGCAGAACGTAAGCCATCTTTATCTCCTTAAAAATTTTTGGTTGCGGTTGGAAATCCAAAACGCCGTTTCCGGCATGAAACCTTTGGAAAACCTTCAAAACCGGATAGTGCTTATCATGCAGCCATACCGGATACAGAAGCAGGCCGCATTATCTGTCGGTTTTGCAAAAGTGTCAGCATGAATAATATTAACAATTATCTTTGACTGCAAGCACCAAAAACCTTCCCGCAGCAAAGGCTTTTCAGACGGCCTTAACCTTATTTATCAACAACTTAAGTTATTAAAATTTTATTGTTTAAAATCATACATCTACATAAAATCATCAGAACACACAATCCGCTTTTGTTTACAAACCTTTCAATACATTATAAAAATTATAAAAAGCGTGCATATGGCAAATAAACTTATTTTTGATACGAAGCCGCAAACAGTACAAACAGTACAAGCAGTACAAGCAGTACAAGCAGTACAAGCAGTACAAGCAGTACAATCAGTACAAGCAGTACGACAAGGCGCAGCAAGTTCAGTTTATTTGCGATAAACCGACATGACACTCAAAAACAATAACCACTACATAAGGAGCCAACATTGTCTGTTCACAACAAACCCGACTCTACCGATGTCCGCTTCCGTTACAAACCGGCACAGCCCCGCCCTTCCTACCGGCATTTGGGCATGTTTGATGCCGATAAAAACTTTCAACCCCACGGCGCATCTTCTACACCCGACACGCGAATCGACCGGTTTACTTTTTTCGGCGTCTTGATCATTCTGCTTTGCGTAACCCTGCCTTTAATTGCCTTTCCTCAAGAGGGTGCCGATTGGGTCGCTTTGGTTAAAGATTTTGTTACCGCCAAATTAGGCATCGGTTATTTGGCATTCGGCCTGCTGGCTTTTATCTTTGTTATTTATATTTCTTTTTCGGATATCGGCAACATTAAACTGGGCAAACCCGAAGACGAAATCGAGTTCAAAACCGGCTCTTGGGCAGCCATGATGTTTTGCGGCGGAATCGGCTCGGGCATTCTTTATTGGGGTATCATCGAATGGGCTTATTACTACCAAGGGCCTCCGTTCGGAATTGCTCCCGGTTCACCCGACGCAGTACGCTGGGCCAGCACCTATGGGCTGTTCCATTGGGGGCCGATAGCTTGGGCGATTTATTTGGTGCCCGCCGTAGCCATTGCCTATTTTGCCCATGTGCGCAACTCTCCGGTGTTGAAGGTCAGCCAAAGCTTAATGCCTTTGTTGGGCGAAAAGTTTACGAAAAGCAACTGGGGCCGTTTGATTGATATTTTCTTTGTTTTCGGCATGATAGGCGGCGGAGCAACCTCTCTTGGCCTGGCTTCTCCGATGATTACCGAAGGCTTGCACAAACTGTTCGGCCTGCCGTCTGATTGGATAACCAGCTTGGGCGTACTGCTGGTGACTACCTGTATTTTTGCCTACAGTGCCTATCAGGGCTTGCGCGGCGGCATCCAAAGACTATCTAACTTTAACTTCTACTTAGCCATTGCCTTTCTGATTTTTGTGTTGTTAGTCGGCCCTACGGTGTTTATTTTGAACGTGGGTTTGGAAAGCTTGGGCCGCTCGCTTACCCAGATGTTTACCATGATGACATGGGCGGAATCGTTCGGCCACTTTGAACAGCACGGTTTCAAAAATACCGGTTTTCCGAAAGATTGGACGATTTTCTACTGGGCATGGTGGTTGGTTTTTGCGCCGACTATCGGCCTGTTTATCGCTAAAATTTCCAAAGGACGCACTATCCGCCAAATGACCATCGGCTCGATGTTCTACGGCTCGCTCGGCTGCGCCGTATTCTTTATCGTATTGGGCAACTACGGTCTCTACCTGCAATTGAGCGGTGCGATGGATGTGGTCGCTCTACTTAACGATAAAGGCGCAACCGCCACGATTTTTGCGATTCTATCCACCTTGCCGATGCCGCAAATTTCGATTGGCGTGTTCACTCTGCTGGCGGTAATCTTTACCGCAACCACTTTCGACAGTATTTCTTATATTCTCGCATCTGTTGTGCAACACGAGGTTCACGGCGAACCCCACCGTTGGAACCGGTTGTTTTGGGCATTCACACTGTGCATTTTGCCTGCAACACTGATGTTTATCGGCGGACTGAACACGCTTCAGACGGCCTCCATCTTTGCAGGCGCTCCTTTATTGGTAATCATGAGTATGATGATGTTGTCGGTTATCAAAGCAGCCAAATACGATCTGTATTACCAGCCTGATTATTCGTTGAAAACCATCCACATCGAAGAAATCCCCAGCAATGCACCGTGGGAATACGGAGAAACCTCTCAAGCACCCGAAGGTTCTGTTTTGGCGCAACAAGCCGTTTATGAAGAAAAGCGGCACGGCGGCGATGATTCGGTATCTTAAACCTTACGCAGATACATTACACATACCAAGCGGTGCGGTATATTCCCCACCGCTTATTTATTCTCCGCCCCATCTTTCCATTAGAAAGCGCCAGCGATTTATTCTGCATCATATCGCAAATAAACTTACATTTAGCTACGTCATTGCTGCGCCTTGCCGTACAATCTGAGACCTTTGCAAAACCCTCAGATGTGGATGCAGTTCAAGGCGTAGCAGCACAGCGAGTGCAGACATATCATATAGATAGGCAAACGAGCGAGCAGCGCACAACGCAGAAATGCGCCTCAGATGGGGGGCAAAGGTCTCAACCTGTTGTACTGTATTCGGCTTGATGCCTAGTATTAAAAAGGGGCTGACGTAGATTAGCAGTCATGATAGGCTGCCAAAATGAAGATAACCCACTGTAAGTTAAAGAAGAGTCTGCAAAGAAAACTGCTTGAATATTTTGTATTGGAAGTAACCGCACGTTCTGCTGCCGATATCTTGGGTATTCAGCCCAATACGGCTATTCTCTTCTACCGTAAAATCCGTCTTGTTATCAGCCATCATTTGGCTTTGGAAGCAGATCAGGTTTTTGAGGGCACTATAGAATTGGATGAGAGCTATTTCGGCGGTAAGCGTAAAGGAAAGCGCGGTAGGGGAGCAGCAGGTAAAGTGGTGGCTTTCGGTATCCTTAAACGTGGAGGTAAGGTTTATACGGTTGTAGTGAATAATGCCCGAAAGGAAAGTTTATTTCCTGTTATTACAAGGAAAATTACACCTGATAGCGTAGTTTATACGGACTGCCTG
>NZ_LGZA01000004.1:0-133483 GCF_001308005.1 Neisseria sp. 74A18 | reverse complement strand
ATTCATATATTTATAAAATATTTTAATCTGTTTGATAGAAAAGATATTGACTTACCCACAGGCGAACCCATATAGCTTTTATCTAAACAATACACAAACTTTAAAGAAAGAAAACAGATGAGATTCGACAAACTAACCGCAAAATTCCAACAAGCGCTGGCCGATGCCCAAAGCATGGCTTTGGCTGCCGACAACAGCTATCTCGAAGCAGGCCACGTATTGAAAGCCCTGCTCGACGATAACGAAGGCGGCACCGCCGCCCTGCTTTCTCACGCCGGCGTAAATGTGCCGCAAGTAAAACAACAACTTACCCAAACCCTAAACAGCCTGCCCAAAGTATCCGGCACCGGCGGCGAAATTCTGCCCAGCCGCGAATTGCAGGCCGTCTTAAACCTGATGGACAAAGCTGCCGTGAAGCGCGGCGATGCTTATATTGCCAGCGAACTGTTTCCGCTGGCACTGGTACAGCAAAACGACAGCACCGGCAAAATTCTGAAAAACGCCGGAGCCACCGAACAAAACATCAATGCCGCGATTGACGCGGTACGAGGAGGAGCCTCTGTGGATAACCCCAATGCCGAAGACCAACGTGAAGCCCTGAAAAAATACACGCTCGATTTAACCCAACGCGCCCGCGAAGGCAAGCTCGACCCCGTGATCGGCCGCGACGACGAAATCCGCCGCGCCATTCAAGTTTTGCAACGCCGCACCAAAAACAACCCCGTGTTAATCGGCGAACCCGGCGTGGGTAAAACTGCCATTGTGGAAGGCTTGGCGCAACGTATCGTGGACGGCGAAGTGCCCGATTCCCTACGCAACAAACGCCTGCTGGTGCTCGATTTGGCCGCATTGATTGCCGGTGCCAAATACCGCGGCGAGTTTGAAGAACGCTTAAAGGCCGTCTTAAACGATTTGGCTAAAGACGACGGCAACACGCTGATTTTCATTGATGAAATCCATACTTTAGTCGGCGCGGGCAAAACCGACGGCGCGATGGACGCGGGTAATATGCTCAAACCCGCCCTTGCCCGCGGCGAACTGCACTGTATCGGTGCCACTACTTTGGACGAATACCGCCAATACATCGAAAAAGATGCCGCGTTGGAACGCCGCTTCCAAAAAGTATTGGTAGGCGAACCGAGCGTGGAAGACACCATCGCCATTCTGCGCGGCTTGCAGGAACGTTACGAAATCCACCACGGCATCGACATCACCGACCCGGCCATCGTTGCCGCCGCAGAGTTGAGCAACCGCTACATTACCGACCGCTTTCTGCCCGATAAAGCCATTGATTTGATTGACGAAGCTGCCAGCCGCATTAAAATGGAGCTGGATTCCAAACCCGAGCAGATGGACAAACTCGACCGCCGCATCATCCAACTCAAAATGGAAAAAATGCACGTTGAGAAAGAAAGCGACGATGCCAGCAAAAAACGCTTGGAACTGATCGACGAAGAAATCGCCGGCCTGCAAAAAGAATACGCCGATTTGGACGAAATCTGGAAAGCAGAAAAAGCCGCTTCCGCCGGCACCGCCGACATCAAAAAACAAATCGATGACATCAAAGTCAAAATCGAGCAAGCCAAACGGCAAGGCGACTTTGCCCGCGCATCCGAGCTGGAATACGGCGAACTGCCCAAACTCAGCCAACAGCTGCAAGCACTGGAAAACAATCCGCAAGAGCAGCAAGCCAACAAACTTTTCCGCACCAAAGTGGGCGCGGACGAAGTGGCCGAAATCGTATCGCGCATGACCGGCATTCCCGTGGCCAAAATGATGGAAGGCGAACGCGAAAAACTGCTGAAAATGGAAGACGTGCTGCACAACCGCGTTGTCGGCCAAAACGAAGCCGTGCGCGCCGTTTCCAACGCCATCCGCCGCTCACGCTCCGGCTTGGCCGACCCCAACAAACCCTACGGCAGCTTCCTCTTCTTAGGCCCGACCGGTGTCGGCAAAACCGAGCTGTGCAAAGCATTGGCGAGCTTCCTGTTTGACAGCGAAGACCATTTAATCCGCATCGATATGTCGGAATACATGGAAAAACACGCCGTTGCCCGCTTAATCGGAGCGCCTCCCGGCTACGTCGGCTACGAAGAAGGCGGCTACCTAACCGAACAAGTCCGCCGCAAACCTTACAGCGTGATCCTGCTCGACGAAGTGGAAAAAGCCCACCCCGACGTGTTCAACATCCTGCTGCAAGTGCTGGACGACGGCCGCTTGACTGACGGGCAAGGCCGCACGGTAGACTTTAAAAACACCGTGATCGTGATGACTTCCAACATCGGCAGCCAGCACATCCAGCAAATGGGCGTAGCCGACTACGATGCGGTGAAAGAAGTGGTGATGGAAGACGTGAAAGAACACTTCCGCCCCGAAATGATCAACCGTATCGACGAAGTGGTCGTGTTCCACGGCTTGGATCAGGCCAATATCCGCAGCATCGCCAAAATCCAGCTCAAAGGCTTGGAAAAACGCCTTGCCGCCCAAAACCTGCACCTCAAAGTCGACGATGCCGCGCTCGACATCATCGCCAAAGCAGGCTTCGACCCCGTTTACGGCGCACGCCCGCTCAAACGCGCCATCCAAGCGGAAATCGAAAACCTGCTGGCCGTTGCGCTGCTGGAAGGCAAATATCAGCCTGAAAGCGTGATTCATGTGAAAGCGGATGGGGATAATTTAATATTTAATTAACTATTTTATAGCTAACTATAACCAAAGGCCGTCTGAAAATTTTCAGACGGCCTTTTCATGAGTTAAAATACGTTTCTTTGTGATAACTTAAGCTATTATTCACTATGTCTGCACTACAAACTCTTCTCTCCCAATTTCGCGAGCTGACTCAAACCGAACGCGATAAAGGCACAGCTTTTGAGAATCTAATTATTCGTTATTTTGAAAACGAACCTTACTACCGTAGCCAATATGTCAAAGTGCAGACCTATGCTGAGTGGGCGCAAGAGCATTTTGAATCATTGAAACTAAGCAGTAAAACCGATACCGGCATTGATTTGGTTGCTACTACTCAAGCTGGTGAGTTCCACGCAATTCAATGCAAAAACTATGCTCCGGAAAAAACCATTCAAAAAGCAGACATCGATAGTTTCTTTACCGCTTCTGGAAAACACTATTTCAACCACCGTTATATTGTGACCACTACCAACAAATGGTCATCGAATGCCCGTGCCGCGCTGATTGACCAGCATATTCCGGTAGCGGTTATCAATCTGGAAGATTTGGAAAACAGCCGGATTGACTGGACACAATATCAAATTGATGCTTCTCCCGTATTAAAAGCGCGTAAAGATCTGCGGCCACACCAACAACAAGCACTTAAAAGCGTGCAAAACCGTTTTAACGGAGGTGAAGCCCGAGGCAAACTGATTATGGCTTGCGGCACAGGCAAAACCTTCACTGGCTTAAAAATTGCCGAAAACATTGCAGGTATAGGGAAGCGGGTATTGTTTTTAGTACCCAGCCTATCCTTATTAAGCCAAACCTTGCGTGAATGGACGCAAGACAGCGAAATCGCTTTAAACAGCTTTGCCGTGTGTTCCGATAGTGACGTTGGCAAGAAAGGTAAAAAAGACGAAGACGACCGTGTGCTGGTCAATACCAGTGATTTGCAATTTCCGGCGACAACCCATGCAAAAAGTTTGGCTCAAGCCATAAGCGTTGCCGAAGCCAAAAACAATCGGCAGGCTATGACTGTTGTCTATGCCACTTATCACTCTATTGATGTGATTCATCAGGCGCAAAAACAATTCGGGCTACCTGATTTCGATCTGATTATCTGTGACGAAGCCCACCGCACTACCGGAGCAACCTTCGACGGTGATGATGAATCTGCCTTTGTCCGTATCCATGATGCCGATTACATCAAAGGTGCAAAACGTCTGTATATGACTGCCACGCCGCGCATTTACGGTGAGACCGCCAAAGCTGCTGAAGGAGTGGTGTTGTATTCGATGGATGACGAAACCCATTACGGCAAAGAATTTTTCGTTCTCACTTTCTCTCAAGCCGTTTCAGACGGCCTCTTGGTTGATTACAAAGTGATTGTATTGGCTATTGAAGAATCTCATGTCAACCGCCGTTTGCAAAATCTGCTCACCGATGGCAATAACGAACTCAAAGTCGATGATGCCGCAAAAATCGTCGGTTGCTGGAAAGCCTTATCCAAATACGGGCTGACCGGCGAAGACGGAGCTTTATATAACCCCATGCGTCGAGCTGTCGCCTTTTGCCAAGTGATTGAAAAAGAATATAAAGGCAGCAAACACAAAGTCAGTTCCAAACTGATTGCCGAAATGTTCCAAGCCGTAATTGAAGAATACCAACAAGCTGAAAGCAAAGCTTTGTTGGAACACAATCCCGATTTAAAACTGCCTCCGCAATTAGCCATGAAGTGTGAAGCTGAACACGTTGACGGTAGTATGAATGCAGGCGAAAAAGAAAACAAATTACAATGGCTCAAAGCAGAGCTACCCGATAATACCTGCCGCATTCTTTCCAATGTACGTTGCCTGTCTGAAGGCGTGGATGTACCTGCACTTGATGCCGTACTGTTTCTTACACCACGAAATTCACAAGTAGATGTTGTGCAGTCTGTCGGGCGCGTAATGCGCCGTGCCGAGGGCAAAAAACAAGGTTATGTCATTCTGCCGGTTGTGATTCCTGCCGGTATCGAAGCCGAAGATGCGTTGGATAAAAACGAAAACTACAAAGTCGTTTGGCAGGTGCTCAATGCCTTACGTGCGCATGACGACCGCTTTGATGCCATGATCAACAAACTGGAGTTCAACGGCAAAGATACTCAAAAAATGGAAGTGATTGCCGTTGCAGACAAAGTACAGGCAAAGCAAAAACGCCAAAGCAAGAGTGCAAAAGCAGTAGGTAACGCACGAGGTGGCAACGCTATCGGCACAAAACCGGAACACAATCCCGATAATCAAGGAACCATTGAATTCGAAATCGGCGAAATCGAACGCGCCCTATATGCCAAAATCGTCAAAAAATGCGGCAACCGCCATCATTGGGAAGATTGGGCAGGTGATATCGCCAAAATCGCCCGCACCCACATCGACAGTATCACCGCCATTTTGGAAAACCCGGCGAACACCGCCGAACAAAACGCCTTTAACGCCTTTGCCGCCGAATTGCGCGACGACCTCAACAATGCCATTACCAATGCCGAAATCATCGAAATGCTGGCACAGCACATGATTACCAAACCCGTGTTCGATGCTCTATTTGAGCAATACAGCTTTGCCGAGCACAACCCCATGAGCCGAGCCATGCAAAACGTGCTGGATTTATTACAGGCCAAAAACCTTCATAAAGAGCGAAACACCCTGCAATCGTTCTACGAATCCGTGCAAATGCGTGCATCCGGTATCGAAACTGCCGAAGGCAAACAGAAAATCATCGTCGAGCTATACGACAAATTTTTCCGCAACGCCTTCCCCCGCATGACCGAGCGGCTCGGCATTGTTTATACCCCGGTTGAAGTCGTCGATTTCATCATCAAAAGCGTGGAAGACGTATTACAAAACGAATTCGGCAGCAGCCTAAAAGATAAAGGCGTGCACATTATCGACCCCTTCACGGGCACCGGCACCTTTATTACCCGACTGTTGCAAAGCGGCATTATTCCTGCCGACAGGCTACCTGAAAAATATCAAAACGAAATCCACGCCAACGAAATCGTTTTGCTCGCCTACTACATCGCCGCCATCAATATTGAAGCCACTTATCACGGCATCTTGCATGGCAATATCGACGGAAAAATTTCAGACGGCCTCGATTACCAACCCTTTAACGGTATCTGCCTGACCGATACTTTCCAAATGTACGAAAAAGGCGACATGCTCGATGAAATGCTGGTTGACAACAGCGCACGTCGCAAACGGCAGAAAGAATTGGATATCCGAGTGATTATCGGCAATCCGCCATATTCAGCGGGGCAAGAAAGTGCCAACGACAACAATGCCAATATCGAATACCCACATTTGGATGATCGTATCCGTGCAACTTATGCCGAGCATTCCAAAGCCACGAATAAAAACGCGCTATACGACAGCTACATTCGCGCTATCCGTTGGGCTTCCGACCGCATTGGAACGCAAGGCGTGATCGGATTTGTGACCAACGCGGGTTGGGTGGAAGCCAACACTGCCGACGGCTTAAGAAAATGCCTGTCTGAAGAATTCAGCAGTTTGTATATCTTTCATTTGCGCGGAAATCAACGTACATCAGGTGAACGTTCGCGCAAAGAAGGAGGCAAAATTTTTGGTTCGGGAAGCCGGGCACCCATTGCCATTTCCATTTTGGTAAAAAATCCCGAATCCCAAAAACAAGGACAGATTTATTTTCACGATATCGGCGACTATTTAACCCGCGAGCAAAAACTAGAAACAGTTGCCGAATTCGGCAGTATTAACGGCATTAGCGCACAAAACGCTTGGCAGCAGATCGTGCCAGATGAATTTAACGATTGGCTCAATCAGCGTGATCCGAATTTTGATAATTACATCAGTTTGGGAGATAAGAAAGATAAAGACGCACTGGTGGTGTTTGAGAATTATTCGAGAGGAGCAGAAACAGGGCGTGATGCTTGGTGTTACAACTTTTCTAAAGGCCGCCTGAAACAGAATGTGCAACAAATGATTGATGTTTACAATAATGAAGTTTCCCGTTTTCAGACGGCCTCTAAACAGTTATCTAGCAATCAACAGCTTGATATAGATAGCTTTGTGAATTCTGATGATACTCAAATTAGTTGGACTTCAAGCCTGAAAACTGATTTACGAAGAGGCATCTATTTATTATTTGAAGAAAACAATGTTCTGGACAGTATGTATCGCCCTTACTCAAAACAAAAAACTTATTTTAATGGAGGATTAACGCATCGCGTAGGGCAATTAACGCTGATGTATCCGAATTTTAATACAAACAATACAGTTATTTCTGTAACTGGACGTGGATCGACCAAAGAATTTTCCGCATTGATAACTAACGAAATTCCAGACTTGGAAATGATTTCAAAAGGGCAATGTTTCCCGATGGATTTGTATGACGTTTCAGACGGCATAGAGATAGCCGAACGAACGAACGAACGAACGAACGAACGAACGAACGAACGAACGAACGAACGAACGAACGAACGAACGAACGAACGAACGAACGAACGAACGAACGAACGAACGAACGAACGAACGAACGAACGAAATTATACCGTCCAATATCGCTATTTGTCTCACAGTCACAGGAAGCAAGGGATTCTCTGTCTTACTCACAGATACCATCCCAGACCTTCATCTCATCGGCGATGCACAATGCTTCCCAATGTTCCTTTACGAAACGGAGTAATAAATATGACGATTTGTATTACAGGCTTGGGAACAAGCAAAGGCTTCTCCGCATTGATAACGAACACCGTTCCCGATGTACAGATGCAGATGAACGGACAATGTTTCCCAATGTTCCTTTACGAAACGGAGGAAGCATAATGGCAACGCAAAAAGATTTATTTGCCGCAGATGCTGCACAGAGGCCGTCTGAAACAGAAAATGCACCGAAGCAGAAAAAGCTGGTACGTCGTTCTGCCATCACCGATGAAGCGTTAACACATTTCCGCGAACCTTATTCAGCCGAAGATGCAGAGAAAATCAGTAAAGAAGATATTTTCTACTATATCTACGGGCTGCTGCACAGCGAGGAATACCGTGAACGTTATGCCGACAATTTAAGCAAACAGTTACCGCGCATTCCGCGTATGAAACACTATGTTGATTTTGCCGCCTTCAGCCAAGCCGGACGTGATTTGGCCGTATTGCATCTGAATTATGAAAGTGTGCCGATGTATCAGGGCATCAAACTTTCAGGCAGTCTGAAAGAACTCAAACTTACCCCGCAGCAAATTATCGGTGGGGAAGACGAAGATTTCCGTGTGATAAAAATGAAATTTGCCAAAAAAGACGATAAAACCAAAGTCATCTATAACGGCAAAATCACGGTAGAAAACATTCCCGAAACCGCCTATGACTACATCGTGAACGGCAAGTCGGCAATCGAATGGGTAATGGAGCGACAAGCCGTTACCACCGATAAAAAATCGGGCATCACCAACGATGCCAACGATTGGGCACTCGAAACGATGGGTAATGCACGCTATCCGTTGGAACTGTTACTTAGAGTAGTTACCGTAAGCTTGGAAACTCAGAAAATAGTGAATAAATTACCTAAACTAGAGATTTTATAAAATAACCTTAAAAGCAACTTCTCTTCCCATATAACCAAGCTCGCCAGAAAGGCTTTTTTGCGGGCGGGCATTATATATCCCAAGTATTTGATGCTTCCGTTTAGGAAAATATTTACCGCCCAAAAACAGTAAACACCATCCAGCCCTTCTTTTAATTTACGTTAAAAATAACAGCCTATTTGTTTTAAATAAGCGGCGAAATATAAAAATAACGTCAATCAAGGCAAATTTGCATTGCAGTATTGCCTGCCTTGTGGCAATTTCAACACATCAATGCTTATTTATAAAAAATCATCACGGCATTGATCCATTTATTTCAAATAACACAACTACAAGGAGCAAAGCTATGGCTACACAATTCTTCATGCCTGTTCAAAACATTTTAGGTGAAAATGCCTTGTCTGAAGCGATGGATGTTATTACCGCTTTAGGGTTGAAAAAAGCGTTGATCGTTACCGACGGCGGTTTGAGCAAAATGGGCGTTGCCGACAAAATCGGCGGTCTGCTGAAAGAAAAAAGCATTGATTACACCGTATTCGACAAGGCGCAACCCAACCCGACGGTTTCCAACGTAAACGACGGTTTGGCCGCTTTGAAAGACGCCGATGCCGATTTCATCGTCTCTTTAGGCGGCGGCTCTTCCCACGACTGTGCCAAAGCCGTAGCCATTGTGGCCACCAACGGCGGAAAAATCGAAGATTACGAAGGCTTGGATAAATCGAAAAAACCGCAATTGCCTTTGATTGCCATCAACACTACCGCCGGCACGGCTTCCGAAATGACGCGCTTTGCCGTGATTACCGATGAAGAGCGTCATGTAAAAATGGCGATTGTCGATAAACATGTTACGCCGCTGCTGTCGGTAAACGATCCTTCGTTAATGGAAGGCATGCCCGCCCCGCTCACTGCGGCCACCGGTATGGATGCCTTAACCCATGCCGTAGAAGCCTATGTTTCTACCATTGCCTCTCCGATTACCGATGCCTGCGCGGTTAAAGCCATCGAACTGATTGCACGTTATCTGCCGACCGCAGTCAAAGAGCCGAAAAACAAAGAAGCGCGCGAAAAGATGGCTTATGCGCAATTCTTGGCGGGCATGGCGTTCAATAACGCTTCATTGGGTTACGTTCATGCAATGGCGCACCAATTGGGCGGCTTCTACGATTTGCCGCACGGCGTCTGCAACGCGCTGCTGCTGCCCCACGTTGAACGTTTCAACCAACAGGCCGCCAAAGAGCGTTTGGATGAAATCGGCACCATCTTAAGCAAAAACAACGACGATTTGAAAGGCTTGGACGTGATCGACGCGATTACCAAACTGGCCCGTATTGTCGGCATCCCCAAATCTTTGAAAGAATTGGGCGTGAAAAAAGAAGATTTCGGCGTACTGGCCGACAATGCGTTGAAAGACGTTTGCGGCTTCACCAACCCGATTCAAGCCAACAAAGAGCAGATTGTCGGCATCTTCGAAGCAGCATTTGACCCCGCCTGATTTCATTCAATGCCGATTTGAATCTAAGGCCGTCTGAAAAATATAAACCGCACCCCAAAAGTTGGGCATCAGCCAACCCATTAAGGTGCGGTTTTCTTATGAGCAAAATACAATAGACTTTGAGAAGACTTTAAGAAACCTCTGCAAAACCGCCGGTGTAGATGCCGTTCAAGGCGTAGCAGCAACGCAGCAGGTTAAGTTTATTTGCGATATTTCAGGAAACAAACCAATGAACATCCACCCTATTCCCGCCTTTTCCGATAACTATATTTGGCTCGTCAAACATCAAAACGAAGCCGTCTGCATCGACCCCGGCGCAGCAGATGGCGTGCTGGCTTACCTCAAACAGCACCGGCTGACGCTTAGCCAAATGTGGATTACCCATCACCACAACGACCACACCGGCGGCATTGCCGCGCTCAAGCAAGCGTTTCCCGAGTGTACGGTTTACGGCAACCGCGACATTACCGATGCCGATATCCATGTGAACGAAGGCTCGCAATTGTCATTCGGCGGCAACACGGTTGACGTATGGGCCACACCCGGGCATACCGATACGCATCTGAGTTATGTTTTGCATATTTCAGACGGCCTCCACGTTTTTTGCGGAGACACTTTGTTTTCAGCAGGTTGCGGCCGCGTATTTACCGGCACGGCGGCACAGCTGTTCGCTTCGTTACAGCGCTACAACAGCCTGCCCGAGCACACGCTGTTTTATCCGGCTCACGAATACACGGCATCCAATCTGCGTTTTGCCGCCCATATCGAACCGGATAATGCCGATATTCAGACGGCCCTTGATGAAGCCCGGCATATTCCGACGCTGCCGGTCAGCCTTGCGCGGGAACGCAACATCAATCCCTTTTTACGCACCGGCCGCACAGAAACCGCCGGGCGGGCTCGCGCCCTCAGCGGCATCAACAGCCAAGACGAAGTGGCGATATTTGCTGCAATGAGGGAGCTGAAAAACCGTTTTTGATATTGGTTTTATAACAAATATGGTCTTTGCCCATTCACATTGAGGCCGTCTGAAAACAGTTTTTCAGACGGCCTCAATGCCATTTCAAACACGGATCAACGATGGTATTGCCTTGACAATTCATGCACCGTATCCACCAGCAACTTGGCGTGTTCGGGGTCGGCATGTTGGTTGATGCCGTGGCCGAGATTGAACACATGGCCGCTGCCGTGGCCGTAGGCTGCCAAAATACGCGCGGCTTCTTCGCGGATGCTGTCGGGTGTGCCGAACAGCGCAAAGGGGTCGAAATTGCCTTGCAAGGCCACTTTACCTCCTATGCGCTTGCGGGCTTCGCCGATGTTGCATGTCCAATCCAAACCGAGGGCATCGGCACCGATTTCAGCCATTTTTTCCAGCCACAAACCGCCGCCTTTGGTAAACACGATCACCGGCACGCGGCGGCCTTCGCTTTCTCGTTTCAAACCGCCGACAATCTGCTTCAGGTAGCGCAGGCTGAAGGCTTCAAACGCCGCATCGCTCAACACGCCGCCCCATGTATCGAAAATCTGCACCGCCTGCGCGCCCGCATCGATTTGGGCATTCAAATAAGCGGTTACGGCTTGGGCGTTAACGTCCAAAATCTTGTGCAGCAAATCGGGGCGCGAATACATCATGGTTTTGATGGTGCGGAATTCTTTGCTGCTGCCGCCTTCCACCATATAGCAGGCCAGCGTGAACGGGCTGCCGGAAAAGCCGATTAAAGGCACGCGGCCGTTTAAGGCTTTGCGGATGGAAGTAACGGCATCAAACACATATTGCAGCTTGCCCATATCGGGCACGTCCAGTTTGGCGATGTCGGCTTCATGCTGCAAAGCGCGCTCGAATTTAGGGCCTTCGCCTTCGGCAAAATACAAACCCAAGCCCATGGCATCGGGCACGGTTAAGATGTCGGAAAACAGAATCGCCGCGTCCAAATCAAAGCGTTCCAGCGGCTGAATGGTTACTTCGGTGGCCAATTCGGTGTTTTTGCATAAATCCAGAAAACTACCGGCGCGGGAGCGGGTGGCTTTGTATTCGGGCAGATAGCGGCCTGCCTGACGCATCATCCAAATCGGTGTGTATTCGACAGGCTGCTTGAGTAAAGCGCGCAGAAAAGTATCGTTTTTCAGATTGTTCATGTTCGGTCTCGTTAATATAAATTTGCTGCCGCAACAGATAAATAATATGTTCGGCGTCAGTTTTTTCCTATCAAGAGGCCGTCTGAAAGACTTTTTTCAGACGGCCTCTTACTGAAGCGGGTATCGCCTTTAACGGACTTCTACCGGCAACAGGTTTTCTTCTTCGTCCCGTGCAACGGCTTCCAACACCAGCTTACGCTGCAATTCGGCTTTTTGAGGCTGTTCGGTTTCTTCAAACACTTTAGCCAAAGCAAGGCGGGCGGGCACTTCGGGGCTGAGTGCGATACTGGCCTCCAAATAACTTTGCGCCTTGCCCCACAGTTGCTTGTCGTGTGCCAGCTGCCCCAAATGCATCAGTAATACGGCATTGTCGGGATGATCTTTCAGCCAGCCGTCTGCAACATCAATGGCTTTGCGCTGCTCTTTATCGCTCAAAAAGCGCACGCTCTCCACAAACGGCTCCAGCAATTCGATTTGACGGGTTTTCGGATAATGATCCGCCACCCATTTTACGGCTTGTTGATACAGGCCCAAACGCTGATATTTCTCGGCAATGGCCACGCTTAAATCGCCCGATTTGAGATGCTCGGGAATACGTTTCAAACAGGCTTTCAAGCCGCCGGCATCCGAAACCAACGCCAACAGGCGGCGGTAGGCCCAACTGTGGTATTGGTCGGATTCATAATCGCTGATCGCACCGGCCTTAACCAGTTTCTCCGATTTGTCCAACACATCCAACGCATTGCCTTTATCGAAAGCATAGCGCAACTGCAAACGCACCAAACGGGTCAGGCTGGGGTTGATTTGTGCCGCAGCCGCCAAGTGGTTTTCGGCAGCCGGATAATCGCGGCGGGTCAATGCCGATTCCGCCAGCAACAGATAACGCGAAAGCTGCTGCTTGGCAGGCAGGCTTTCGATGTCCTGCAAATAACGGTCGCGCAGGGCGGTATCGTCCATCTGGTCGGCGGCATGTGCGCCAAGCATCAAAGCCAAGGTGCGGTTGTCGCCCGCTTCTTTATTGGCCAATACCTTAGCCGCTTCCTGTTCGGCTTTTTGGAACTTGCCTTCAAAGAACGCCAATCCGGCATTGTTCAAAGCAGTCGCAGCCTGACGGCCTTTGCGCGCCACACCGAAACGCTGCATACGCCCGGGCACATTGAGAATGCCTGCAATCAGGCGCACCAGCAGGTAAAGCACCACCACAAGGGCAATCAAACCGATAATAAAGGCATGCAGGTTGATGCGCAGCATGGTTTGCTCTACCACCACATACACATTACCGCTGTATAAACCTGCCGCAATCGCCAAGCCTACGGCTACGGCGAACAAAACGATAATCCAAATCAAGCCTCTCATGCCCGCTCCCCTTTCACAACAGCCGGAGCGGAAGCCGGTTTGCTTTCACGCGGCGCGGCCGAAGGTTTCACATTTGTGGGCGCATCTTCTTTTTTCGGGCTCAACGTGGAGGGAGAAGAAGGTGCGACAACAGGCGCAGAAGCGGCCTCTTCTTTTTTCTCTGCGGCATCCGATGCTGCCGGAGCAGATGCCGCTTCAGGCACAGCGGCGGGTGTAGATGCGGCTTCGGGGAGCGTGGAAGGACGGCTCGGGCGCACCACTTCCTGATAATTGCGCACGGCATTCAAGCTGTTTTTCAGCACGTCGTCGGATACGGAACGCAAATCCAAAGCTTTCAATTCGCCCAGCTCGCGCAACCAAGATTGTGTGGCCGGAGAAGCGGTATCGAAATACTGTTTGACGGCGGTTTCGGCATTGTTCAAATCGTTCAGATACACTTCGCCGTTATGTTGGAGCAAGGCGGTGCGGGCATCCAAAAGGCGCAATCTCAGGTTTTCACGCACGAAATACACTTGCTCGGGTGCAATCAGCATGGCGTCGTTGTTATCCAAACGGCGCACTTCTACCATGCCTTTCAGCGCGGCAACGGTTTTCTGCCAAGCGTTTTGCCACCAAGAAAGATTAGCCGCCGGTGCGGCTTCGGGCCGGGCGTTCTGCCCCGGTTTCAGCGCGCCGTCCACCATCAGCGGCAAACCGGCTACGGCAGTTTCCAAGCGGTCGAGACGCAACGATACGGCGGAAACATCAAGATAAGGGCGGTTTTTCAGAGCCGTCAGATCGGTGCTGACGGCCTGCTTGATGGGCAGCAGTTCGGGGTGATCAAAGCGGCTTAAGCGGCTTTCGATGTTTTCCAGCACGTTCACCGCAGCGGGAACATTGCCGGTGAGCAGTAATTGCTGCGAACCCATATTGAGCATGGTTTCGGTTTCGTCCACCAGCCAGTCGGCACGGCCTTTGAGCAATTCTTGATAAGCTTTGTTGGCGGCGGCGATTTTATCGGCATTTTGTTTTTGGTTGCCGACGATTTGGTCTAATACGCTTTGGTTGTTGTTTTGTTTGCGCAAAATTTCTTGCAGCAGCGCGGCGTTTTGCGATTCGCCCAATGCGGCTTTGTCGATTTTTTGGTTGAAATCCATTTCTTGCGTTTTGAGCAGGTTTTGCCCCTGCACAAACAAAAAGCCGCCCGCGCCCAAAGCCAGCAGTGAGAAAGCCAGTGCCACAACGGCTACCGCCCGGCCTGATGATTGCTTTACCACCACCGGGGTGACTAGGGGTTGGTTATTTTTGGGGTCAGACATAAAATTTCCTGCTGGTTCGGGATTATTCGGAGCCGCTGCGGCGAAACCGGTTTTCGGTTCGGACGGTATCTGCGCGGCGGCGGTCGGTTCTTTTTGTGATGATGGCTCGGCGGCATCGTCGGAAACCGTTTCAGACGGCCTCACCGTGCCGTCTTTCGATACCACCAGTAAATGCTTGGACTGCTCCTGCGCTGGCGCATTTTCGGGCAGCTCGTTTTGAGGGGTGTTTGAATTGGATTCGCTCATTCGTCGCTCCGTACAACACATTCGTCTGCACGCCGCACCATCCTGATACGGCGGACACCTGCTTCGCGTAAAGCATCGGCAATACGCGGATGATGGGTGAAGTATATCAAGGTTCTCAGAAATTGGGCGAATCTATCCGGTGCCTGCTCAAACAATAAACGAACCATTTCGGCGGAAGTAACGTATGCGGCCTGCGGCTGTTCGGCTGCCAATATCTGCCAATCGGGCGTAAGAGGCCGTCTGAAATAGACTTCGGCCACTTCCACCTGAAAACCTTTTTGATTCAAGGCGTTTCTTAACCATTCCCGCCCGCCTCGGCCACGCACGATCAGGATTTTCGTACCGGGTTTCAGCGTATTCCATATCGGTAAAGCCAACACGGCTTCGCTGTCGTTGCCTTCTTGCGGGCAGATGATGTGATAAGGGTAAAACTTTGCTAAGGCTTGGCGGCTGCCCTGCCCCACGGTAATGTGTATGGGGAGGCCGTCTGAAAAATCAATATGCGGCGCGGCGGTTTCGACCGCACTCGGACTCACCCAGAAAACGGCATCCGCGTTGCAAAACTGCCGGTTGAGATGCCGCAAGGCTTCGTGATCCGGCTCAATCTGCATCGGGCTGAACGGCACGGCACGCCAACCTTGTGCTTCAAGTGTGGCCGCATCCGCCGAGGCTTGCGAGGGGGGGCGGACAATCAAAATGGCTGGACGGTGTTCAGACGGCCTGTTCATGCTGTTTCCTGTTTCGTTTCGGTTTTTATTCAACAATCGAAGCATGTGTTGAAAAACGCCTTACGGGCGTTTCAGACGGCCTTCAGTGTAGATTCCGATACATGGCCGTCTGAAAACTTATAACCGTTCATTTGCTTCGTAAGGTAAGCCGTTTGCTTCGGCCACTTCTTTCCAAGCCTGCAATATCAAGCTGCCGTCGTTGTCTTTCAGCAAAGCGGCATCCGACAGCATCCTCCGCCACACGCGCGCTTTGTTCAAACCGTGCATCAAGCCTAAATAATGGCGCACGGTGTGCCGCAATAAAGCGCCTCCGCCGGCCTGAACGCGGTCGCGGCTGTATCGGTACAGACGATGCACCAAATCGGCGTATTCGATGGGTGCTTCGTGGCTGCCGTAAAACAGCGCATCCCAATCGCGCATAACCATCGGGTTATGATAAGCCTCGCGCCCCACCATCACGCCGTCCACATACTTCAAATGTTCAGCAATCTGTTCGTTGGTGGTGATGCCGCCGTTGATGATGATTTCCAAATCGGGAAAATCGCGCTTAAGTTGGTACACATATTCGTATTTTAACGGAGGCACTTCGCGGTTTTCTTTCGGCGACAAGCCGTCCAACCAAGCGTTGCGGGCATGAACGACAAACGTGGCGCACGCGGTTTTCTGCGACAGCGTGCCGACAAAATCCTGCACGGTGCTGTATTCGGTTTGGCGGTCGACACCGATGCGGTGTTTAACCGTAACGGGAATCTGCACCGCATCCTGCATGGCTTTGATGCAGTCGGCCACCAGCTCCACTTCGTTCATCAGGCACGCGCCGAATGCGCCTTTTTGTACGCGCGGGCTGGGGCAACCGCAGTTTAAGTTGACTTCGTTGTAGCCGTAGGCTTCTCCTGCTTTCGCAGCTTTGGCCAAGTCAGAAGGCTCGCTGCCGCCCAGCTGCAAGGCCACCGGCTGCTCGCCTTCGTTAAATGTTAAAAAGCGGTCTTGATCGCCGTGAATAATCGCGCCGGCATTGATCATTTCGCTATACAGCCAAGTATGGCGGGTAATCTGGCGGGCAAGATAACGGTAGTGGGTATCCGTCCAGTCGAGCATGGGCGCAACGGAGAGGCGGCGCGGCGGTAAAGAATCGGCAGTCATGAAAATAAATAATCGGTTTGTGATTTGATCATACGAAACGGCACATTATAAAGCTTTTTAGCCGGTTTCCGCACAAACGGCACACAGAACCGGTGTGGTTCTTTGCCGACGGCGTTCAGTTTTTCGTAGCCACCGACACGTCTTTGGCATTCAATGTTTCCAACGCTTGCGGCGTTACAGCCACCAAAAAACCGCGTTTGCCGCCGTTGATATAGATCTGCTCCAAATCGCGTATCGTGCGTTCCACATACACCGGCAATGCGGTTTTGGTGCCGAACGGGCTGGTGCCGCCGACCAAATATCCCGTCCATTTATTGGCCTGCTTCGGGTCGGCAGGCTCGATATGCTTCATGCCCAACTCGCGGGCCAGGTTGCGGGTGGAAATGTGTTTGTCGCCGTGCATCAGCACAATCATGCCCTGCTTGTTTTCGTTTTGAAGCACAATGGTTTTAACCACCTGATGCTCCGGCACACCCAAACACTGCGCCGAATGCGCCGTGCCGCCATGCTCGACATAAGGATAAAGATAGGGCGTAAACGGAATATTGTGCGCCCGCAAAAAGCGGATAGCCGTCGTAACGGGATAATCGGTTTTGCTCATAACAGAAGGCCGTCTGAAAAACAATCATGCAGAAAACGCCAAACCTTTTTGCCGTGTCCGGCATGTTTGGCGACGGTTAGAATATGTAGCCGGCTATGTTACCATAAGCTCTTTAAACAGACTCTCAAGCCGACACACAGCCTGAAACCTTTGCTTTTCGGCTCTTCCCGAGAACGGCTTTCCCTATCCAGAAAGGACAAAACATGACTATCCAATACTTCGGCCAAACACCCCGCCTCTCGGAAGCCACCGTTGCCAACGGTTTCGTTTTTCTCTCCGGCATGGTTCCCGAACGCACCGATGTGGGCGTAACCGAACAAACACGCAATGTATTGGCACAAATCGACAAATGGCTTGCCGAATGCGGCTCCGATAAAAAACATATTCTCGAAGCCACGATTTTCCTGCCGAACCTATCCGACTACGCCGCCATGAACGAAGCTTGGGACGAATGGGTAGCCCCCGGCCGCGCCCCCGCCCGCGCTTGTGTAGAAGCCAAACTTGCCAACCCCGAGTGGGCGGTGGAAATCAAAGCGTCCGCCGTTCAGATTCAGAAATAAAAAACATCATCAATATGATGAACCGATGTTTTATAAGCGATACAGCACCGCTTTGGCCGTCTGAAAAAAACATGCTTGCAGGGTTGGACACCGTGCAAGCATTTTTGATTAAAGCGCCCCAATATGCCGACAAAGAAATAGGGGCTGAAGTAGATCAGCAGTCATGATAGGCTGCCAAAGGGCTAATCTACTTCAGCTCCTTTTTTATTTCATCCGCACCCTATTCCGGCCGACGGGCGGGGTCTATCAACAATACCCGTGCGTTGTGTGTCGACCACAGCAGTTTGGCCGTTTGGCGCAGGCGGGTTTGGATGATGGTGCGGTGCAGCTGAGGCAGGCGGCTCAGGTAACGTGCATCACCGTAATGCCTGTGGCTGGCGGCCAAACGCTCCAGCCATATTTCGGGGTTAGCTTGGCGTTTGGCTTCCTGCTCGATAAACAGCTGTTGCAGATTATCGGCTTCGGCTTTGGTGATGTTTTCGGGAAGCCGCTGCAAAATCTGTTGGGCGGTTTCCCACGCTTCGGCGGCCTGTTCGGGCGGCGTGCTGAAGAAGAGGTTGCTTTCCACGCGGTTGTAAACAGGCTCGGGCAAAGCGGCAAACTTGACGCTGTATGTGCTTTGGTTGCGGCTGCGCAATTCGTCTTTCAAACGCGCATTGGCAAGGTTGACCAGCAGCGGAATCTGTTCCGAGGTATCGGGCGTCCAGTCGTAGAAGGGCTGCCAAGACCACGCATTCACATCGGTGCCGTCGATATCGTTGATGGGGGCGCGGCGCAAAGTGGCCCCTTCCAACAGCGGCCTGTTCACGTTTTCGGCGTGGCTGCGGGGAATATCGGCCAGATATTGTGTGAGCAGGGGAATGATTTTTTCAGACAGCATACTGCTGACTATGTAGTGGTTCACATTACCCGATGTCAGCTTGCGCCATTGCCTCTGCATATCTTGCGGCGTTAATGCGCGGATCTCGGTGCTGTCGTGAGGTCTCGGTTCGGTTTGGCCGTAGCGCAGAATTTCCAGCTCTTGCTCCTGTTTGCCGGGAACCGATTGCAGATACACCGGCAAGCGCACGGCAGCGGCTTCCAGCCCGCTTTGCCAATCGGCCGCCGCCACCGATGCGGTTTGACGGCTGCGGTAAAGTTGCAGCAGCTTCTCCAAACCGGTTGCGGGCACTTGGGCATCAACCGTTTGGCGGTCGCTGTCGAGCCGGTAACGGTAAACGATGCCCTGTTGCCGCTGCCATTGCTTGAAAACGTGAGTGCTCCAACCTTCGGGGGCGGAACGGTTGGCGATGTCTGCCGCCAACTGTGCCTGCCAGCCGTTTGCACCGCCGTGCAGATAGCCGGTGTCGGCAATGGCTTTGAAATAAATTTTGCTGCCTGCCGAAGCGTGTTGCAGAAGCGAAATACGGTCGCCGTTGCTTAAGGTGAGATAGGTAACGGCATTGTCTTTATCGTAACTTTTCGATACCGCTACGCCCTGCCCTTTATGCACGGCAAAAGCAGTATGCTGCGCAGCTTGCGGCTTAGCCGCTGTTTGCGCGGGCGTGGCAAGTGTGTGTATGGAAGGCTGCTGCTTGGCCGGAACCGGCTTGGCTGCTTGGGTTTGCACAGGGGCTTCGGAGGCCGGTTGGTTTTGCGGCGTTGCTGCCGTCTGCATCATCACCAGTTTATCTGCCGCATTCAGCCATTCCAAAATGCGGCGATTCACGGCTTGGGCATTCACACGGTAAAGCTGCCCGCGTTCGGCGGCTCTCAGCGCGGCAGAAGGCACACGCTTACCGGCAAGCGCGGTTTCATCGGCCGTCTGAACGATGTTGGGGAAATCGTCGGGCAATGCGTCTTGACGGCTCAAATGGTTGTGCACGATTTTGCGGTAGGCAGCGGTTTCGCTGTCTGACGCGGGCTGCTGTTTCACATTCTCAATCAGGCGGTGCAACGCAGCCAAAGCCTCTTGATGCCCGCCCGGCAAAACATCGGTATAAAAACCCAGCGAGCCGGTTTGCTTGCCGAGATCGCCGAACTTCATGGCCACATTTCCGCCTTCCGCCTCTAAGCGCATGTTGATGATGTGGGCGGCAAAATTATCCAGCAACCGCTGATACAGGCCGGCATTGCTGTTTTCTTGTGAAGCGGCATTGTTGAAACGGAACACCAACGACAGTTTGTTTTCGGTGTTGTCTTTGTCGGTAATGTGGTGGATTTGTTTGGCGGCAGGTTGGGGTTCGTATTCTTGTGCATGGCGAATCGGCAAATCAATCGGTTTCAGACGGCCTAATGCTTCTTGCACGGCGGTAACGGCTTTTTTAGGATTGAGGTCGCCGACGATGACCAGCACGGCGTTGTTGCTGCCGTACCATTTGGAATGGAAACGGGAGGCGGTATCTGCCTGCGCCTGTTCGATGGCCTCACGGCTGCCGATAGGCGGGTAACGGCCGCTGCGCGAACCGCTGTGCAGCAAGGCGTGGTGCCGGCGGCTCAAACGGTTGGCCGGCGTTTGCTGCTGGCGCCATTCGGCCAAAATCACTTGCTGCTCTTTCTGCCAATCGGCAGGCGAGAAATTTTGCGGGGAAAGCATCTGCCGGTAAACCGCCAAAGCCTCTTCAAGCTGGCGTTTGCCTTGCGGCGGAGACAGCAGATAGCGGGTAAAACGGTAGCCGGTTTGAGCGTTGTAGTGGCGGCCGAGCTGCCAGCCTTGCTGATTGAGATGAGCCGACAAACCTTGCGGAAAAGCCGCCGAGCTTTGAAACACCATATGTTCGGTGATATGGGCGATGCCTTCTTCACCGTCGTTTTCATCGGCAGCACCCGCCTGCACCTGCAAACGCAAGGTCAGCCTGCGGTCGGCGGAAGGCACGTTGAAAATGTGGTAAATCAAGCCGTTGTCGAGTTTGCCTTCAACATGCTCCACTTTGCCCGCACGCACGAAGGCGGCAGAGAAAAGCACTGCAGCAAGCAGTAAAAAACGTATGAGTCGCATTTTTGTAATGTGTCGGTATTTTTTATTCGGTCGGAGCCGCAAACGGCGGCATCCGTGCTTTTTATTTTTAATATTGTTCAGGCATGATGCCTGATGTGTTACCGAGGCCGTCTGAAAACTTTTCAGACGGCCTCAACTTATCATCAAACAGCCAACTGCGGAAACAGGGCTTTCAACCCCGCCACAATAATCTCTACGGACACCGCCGCCAACAGCATACCCATCACCCGATTGAGAATGGTTAGGCCGGTATCGCCGAGTTTTTTACTCACATAAGTGGCCGCCATCAACACCGCATAACAAATCAGGCTGATAACCAAACCGGCCGCCAAAATCAGCAGCGTATCGCGGTAATGCTTGGCTGCGGAAGCATAAATAATCACGGTGGAAATACCGCCCGGCCCGATCATCATCGGAATCGCCAAAGGCACAACTGCAATCGCACCGATACTTTGCACGGCTTTGGGGCGGATGGTGATATCGTTGTCTTCCCCCGTACCCACATCCGGTTTGGCCGGATTGTTACCGCCGTTCATCATCGAAATGGCAATCAGCAGCACCAAAATGCCGCCGCCGACTTGGAAAGCGCCGACGCTGATACCGAAGAGTTTTAAGATGGCTCCGCCGGTCAGACAGAATGCGGTAATCACAATCATCACGGTAGCCGATGCTACCTGTGCCACTTTCCGCCGTTCGCGCGTGCTTAAGTTGCGGGTTAAATCCAAATAAATCGACAATGCGCCAAACGGGTTGATCAACACCATAAACGCCAATATCAGCTTGCCGATTTCCATGCCTATCATGTGTTGTTTGCCTTTTTATTGTTGTGTTTCATGTTGTTTTCAGACGGCCTCTCCGCCTTCGCCGTTTTAACGCCGCTGGTTGCTGATACCCATCAAAAGAGCCAGCACCATCATAATCGACAAAGTTGCCGTGCCGCCGTAGCTGACCAGCGGCAACGGCACGCCGACCACGGGCAGAATACCGCTAACCATGCCCATATTGACAAAAGCATAGCAGAAAAACGTCATCGTGAGCGCACCGGCTAACGTGCGGCTGTATAAAGTGGGCGCTTTGGCGGCAATGTAGAGGCCGCGCCCCAAAATCAGCAGGTAAATCGCCAGCAGCAATACATTGCCGATTAAGCCGAATTCTTCGCCGTAAACGGCGAAAATAAAGTCTGTGGTGGCTTCGGGAATGTAGTCCAAATGGGTTTGCGTGCCGTTGAGCCAACCCTTACCCCAAATACCGCCCGAACCGATGGCAATCATCGACTGCAAAATATGATAGCCCGCGCCCAGCGGGTCTTTGGTGGGATCGAGCAGGGTCAGCACGCGCGTTTTTTGATAGTCGTGCATACCGTAGTTCCAAATCAGCGGCAGCGCGGCCAAAAAGCCGACCAGAGCGGTAAAAATCACTTTCCAAGGCAAACCGGCAAAGAAAATCACAAACAGGCCGGAAGCCATAATCAGGGTTGCCGTACCCAAATCGGGCTGCTTGAGAATCAGCGCACCCGGAATCAGCACCAACAGTAACGCACCGATATAGTGATACCAACGCAACGACATTTCATATTTTTGAAAATACCAAGCCACCATCATCGGCAAAGCAATTTTCATGATTTCAGACGGCTGTATCCGCCCGATACCGATGTTAAGCCAACGGGTCGAACCGTTTACCGTTACGCCGAAAAAATGCACCCCCAGCAGCAACACCACCCCCAAGGCATACATGGGCGGTGCAAATGCAGATAAAGTCTGCGGCTTCGCCCGTGCGATAAACCACAGCAGGATAAACGCCAATACCGTGTGTACGGTTTTGTTTTCAAGCTGGCCGATTTCCTGCCCGTCGGCGGAATACAGCAAAAACAGGCTCATGATGTAAACCGCCAACATAGCATAAAACAGCCACGGATCCATCGGCTCCCACACGGCACGCCTGATGCGGCCGAACAACGTTTCTTCATTCATACTCATGGTGCTGCTCCCGAGGCCGTCTGAACATCGGCCGCGCTCTGATATGCCTGCCTGAACACCGAAGATGCCGAAGAAGGCGCAAGCGGCGCACTGGAAGCGGTAAGCTGCGGATGGGTTTGCTCGGGTTGCGGCGCTGAAGCGGCCTGAACAACTTCGCCTTTCCCCGCTTTGCCGCCTTGCAAGGTCAGCAGATAATAATCGCTTAAGGCACGCGCCACAGGTGCGGCATTCGCTCCCCAGCCGCCGTTTTCGAGCAATACCGCTATCGCAATCTGCGGCTGCTCCACTGGCGCAAACGAAATAAACCAAGCGTGGTCGCGGTGTTGTTCGGCCAATGCCGCCGCATTGTAACGTGCACCCTGCTTAATCTGTACCACTTGCGCCGTGCCGGTTTTGCCGCCCATGGTGTATTGCAGGCCGTGACTGATGCGCCGCGCCGTACCGCCCTGCAACACTTTGGCCATCGCTTGTTTGATATATTCGAAGTTTTCGCGTTTAAACGGAATCGTGCGCTCGGGTTTGGGATCAATCAGCGTAATTTCACGGCGTTCATGGTCGAGCAACTCTTTGACCAAGTGCGGGCGGTACACCACGCCGTTATTGGCCAGAGAAGCCGTAGCATGGGCCATCTGAAGCGGCGTATAAGCGTTGTAACCTTGACCGATGCTCACCGACACCATTTCGGCGGGATTCCATTCGCGCGCTTTCGGGTCTTTAGATTTGGCAAACCGCTTGGCTTTCCACTCGCGCGAAGGCAACACCCCTTTATATTCGTGCGGCAAGTCAATACCCGTTGCCGAACCCAAACCGAATTCGGCCAAATAAGGCCATGTTTTATCAATCCCCACTTCATAGCCCAAACGGTAGAAAAACGTATCGGAAGACACCTGAATCGCTTTGCTTAAGTTGGCCGAACCATGCCCGCTGCGTACAGAATCGCGGAACAAATGGCGCGAGCCGGGAATGCTCCATGCGCCAGGAGCAGGCACAACCGTGGTTTGGGTAATCTTGCCGTTTTCGAGCAAAGCCATACCCATAAACGGTTTGAATGTAGAACCGGGAGGATACAAGCCCTGCGTTACGCGGTTAATCAGCGGTTTTTGCCAATCTTCGTTCAAAGCTTTCCATGTGTCGCTGTCGATCCCGTCGATAAATAAATTGGGGTCGAAAGACGGTTTGGACACAAACGCCAACACGCCTCCGGTTTGCGGATTGATGGCCACAACCGCACCGCGGCGGCCGTCCATCAGGCGGTCTGCTTCCTGCTGCAAACGGATGTCCATTGCCAAACGCAAAGTCTGGCCGGTTTTGGGCGGAACGGTTTTCATCACACGCACCACGTTGCCATAAGCGTCTTTTTCCACTTCCTGATAACCGGGAGAACCGTGCAGCTGACGTTCGTAAAAGCTTTCCAAACCCGATTTGCCGATATGGGTGCTGCCGCGATAAAGCGCAGACAGATTTTCTTCGTCAAGTTTTTTCTGATCACGGTCGCTGATGCGGCCGATATAGCCGAGAAAATGTGCCGTCAATTCAGGATAACGGTAGGCACGGAAGGTGCGCGCATTGATTTCCACGCCTTTGAAGCGGTAAAGCTGGGCCGCCAAACGCGCCGCTTCATCGGGATGGAGTTTTAATTTAAGGGGAATGTTTTCGTAAGAACGGAATTCTGCACGGAATTTTTTAAAACGCTTCAAGTCGCCCGGCGTAATATCCACATAAGGACGTAACGATTCGATTAAACCTTCTATTTTGCCCTCTACTTTTCCCGGCACGATTTCAAGCGAATAAGCGGGATAATTGTGCGCCAATACCACGCCGTTAACATCGACGATTTCACCGCGTATCGGTGCCGTGGGCACCAGCGAAATACGGTTGGTATTGGCTTGAACCACATAATCTTGATGCTTGAATACCTGAAGGTACACAAAGCGTGCCAGCAACACCGAGAAAAAAACGGCAATCAGCACAAAGGCCAGCACCAGCCGCAATCTGAAATCGCGCTGGCGTCGGGCAATATCATGGTTGTGGTCGTAGGGCCGGTAAGTATGGTTGTTCATCGGCGTAAACGGCGGGAGTTAAGAATAGACAGCATCATTTTGCTTAAGAGCGGCCACAGCAAAGCACCTACGAAAGGGCCGACAAACGCCGGCCACTCGGCAAAACGCTGATCGTGCATCAAACGCACCACCGCCAACACGGCTTGGCTGCACAACAAAGCCGCCAACACAACAACGGCCTGAAAGCCGTAATGGTAAAGCACAATCTGCCTTTGATGATGCTGGATAAAAAACACCATCACCATATAAGCCAGCGCATGCTGGCCCAATAACGAAGCGGTGCCGATATCTACCAGCAGCCCTACTGCAAAGGCTATGCCGATACCCACGGTTTGCGGTTTGTGCAATGCCCAATACAGCAAAACCAATGCCGTAAATTCGGGCAGCCAAAAAAACACTTCAAACGGAAACGGCATAAAATCCAGCAACATGGCAAGCACGAAGCTGGATACGATGATGCTCGCCGGCACACGGTTGTGAAAATCTTCAAAATCAGTCATAACAAGACTTGATAGACTTAAGGGGAAGTTTGGGCGGCCTGTTCAGACGGCACGGCCTGCCCGGCTTGTTGCGGAATGACCAGCACATACTTGCTGCTGCGGAAGCCGGCCAAAGGCGAAAGTGATACGCGGTAGTAAGGCGTTCCTGCGGCATGCGCCACCTGTTCTATTTTAGCAACGGGAATGCCTTCCGGATATACGCTGTCCAAACCCGAGGTCAACAGCACGTCGCCGGCACGCAAATCGGCATCGGCAGGAAAATAACGCAGGCTTACGGCACTGCCGCTGCCGTAAAGCAGGCTGCGCACCCCCGTGCGCGCCACCGCTACCGGAATCACGGTTTTGCCGTTGGTAACCAAAGTCAGCTCAGCGTTCAACGGATACACTTGCGTAAGCTGCCCCATCAAGCCGCTGCCGTCAATCACGGCATCTCCGGCACGCAGGCCGTGCGTGCTGCCTTTATTCAGAATCAGTTTGTCGGAAAGCGGGTCTTTGCCGTTGGAAACAATTTCTGCGCCGCCGGTGATGCGTATGCCTCTTTCCTGCAAACCTTGCAGTTTTTTCAACTCCGCCAAATCGCGCACTTGCAGCTTGGATTGCTCCAACATCAATTTCAGACGGCCGTTTTCTTCATTCAAACGTTGATTGTCTGCCATCAAGGCCGATTGTGACTGCAAAAAACCGCTCACATAGCGGTAGAGATTAACCGGCTGATTAGCCAGCCATTGTACGGGATACAGCGCGGTAGCCACATAGCCTTTGGCGCGCTGAACCGCAGCATAACGGCTGTCGAGCATCATCAGCGCCACACAAACAATCGACAACACAATCAGTTTGCTGGCAGGCTTCATGCCCCTTTGGGCAAAGTTTAAAGAAGGTTCGGACATTGTTCAGACGGCATCCTGACGGTTAGGATTCATTCTATATTGATTAAGGATTGACCACAAAAATCGAATTCAGTTTGCCTATCATATCCAAAGCCTTGCCCGAACCGCGTGCCACGCAGGTTAACGGATCTTCGGCAATCATCACCGGCAAGCCGGTTTCTTCGGCCAGCAGGCGATCCAAACCTTTCAGCAGCGCCCCGCCGCCGGTCAGCACCAAACCGCGTTCGGCAATATCCGCACCCAATTCGGGCGGCGTTTGCTCCAACGCATTTTTTACCGACTGCACGATTTGGTTTAGAGGCTCGGTTAATGCTTCCAACACTTCATTCGAGCTGATGGTAAAAGCCCGCGGAATGCCTTCGGCCAAATTGCGACCTTTCACTTCGATTTCGTTTACTTCCATACCCGGGAAAGCCGAGCCGATTTTGGTTTTAATTTCTTCGGCGGTTGCTTCTCCGATCAACATACCGTAATTACGGCGCACATAATTGATAATGCTTTCGTCAAACGCATCGCCGCCTACACGGATGGAATGCGAATATACTACGCCCGATAGTGAAATCACACCCACTTCGGTTGTTCCGCCGCCGATATCCACCACCATACAGCCGGTTGCTTCTTCAATCGGCAAACCGGCACCGATTGCCGCCGCCATCGGTTCTTCAATCAGGTTAACCGAAGATGCGCCCGCAGCAGAGGCCGAATCGCGAATGGCCTTGCGTTCCACTTGGGTTGAACCGCAAGGCACGCAGATAACGATACGGGGCGGAGCGGCAAAGCGGCTGTTGTTCACTTTTTTAATAAACTGTTTCAACATTTTTTCAGTTACGTTGAAATCGGCAATCACACCATCTTTCAACGGACGAATGGCCTGAATGCTGCCCGGCGTGCGGCCTAACATTTTTTTGGCTTCCGTACCCACCGCCAAAATCGCGCTTTTGCCGTGTGCCGCATCCGTCTGCATCGCCACCACCGAAGGCTCGTCCAAAACAATCCCTTTATTGCGGATATAGATCAGCGTGTTGGCGGTACCCAAATCAATAGCAAGATCATTGGAAAAATAGCGTGTTAAAAAGCGAAACATAGGTATGTCCTGAATTGTAGTATCTGGTTAAACAATTTAAGAAAGAGGGAGCATCGCATTTCAGACGGCCGCATACTGTTACAAACAGTTGAAAAGCACTAAAATCGCCATGCCGAAAGATATGGTTTTCGGTTATAATTCTCCGCCGAACGGAGCAATAATCAGATAAACGCGTAATAATACCCTAGTTTGGGTATTTGCTGAATTAAATTTAAGGATTTTTTATGGCCCTGACCTTGAGCGATGTGGAAAAAATTGCCAAACTTTCCCGCCTGAGCCTGACAGATGCTGAAAAAGCGCAAAACCTTCAAGAATTGAACGACATATTTTCATTGGTTGAAAAAATGCAATCGGTAAATACCGAAGGCATCGAACCGATGGCACATCCTCACGAAGTTGCCCTGCGTTTGCGTGAAGACAAAGTAACCGAAACCGACCATGCCGCCGAATACCAAGCCGTTGCCCCCGAAGTGCGCAACCGCCTGTATATCGTTCCCCAAGTTATCGAAGAATAACCGGCACATAAAACACATTTCTTACGGTTAATCAAACCGCCTGTGTTAAACACATACTGTTAATGTAATAGCAATATTTTCAGACGGCCTCCCGCCAGCCAACATTTAAGGCCGTCTGAATCATACGGTTGAACATAAAATGACCCAATACACTCTGAAACAAGCCAGCGAATTGCTGCAAGCCAAAAAAATTTCCGCCACCGAGCTGGCTCAAGAATACCTCAACGCCATCGACGCCCGAAACCCCGCCATCAACGGCTACACCACTCTGAATAAAGAACTAACGCTTGCCGAAGCCCAGGCCGCCGACGAACGCTTGGCCGCCGGAAACGCAGGCATCCTCACCGGCGTACCCATTGCCTTTAAAGACATCTTCTGCCAACAAGGTTGGAGAAGCGCGTGTTCCAGCAAAATGCTCGACAACTTCGTTTCCCCCTACACCGCCACCGTCGTGCAAAACCTGCTCAACGAAGGCATGGTAACGCTCGGCCGCACCAATATGGACGAATTCGCCATGGGTTCGACCAACGAAACCTCGTTTGACGGCGCCACTAAAAATCCGTGGAATTTAGAAAACGTACCCGGCGGCTCTTCCGGCGGTTCCGCAGCCGTGGTAGCGGCCCGTTTGGCACCGGCGGCATTAGGCTCCGACACCGGCGGCTCCATCCGCCAGCCCGCCTCGCATTGCGGCATTACCGGCCTGAAACCCACTTACGGCGTCGTTTCCCGTTTCGGCATGGTGGCTTACGCCTCCAGCTTCGACCAAGCCGGCCCAATGGCACAAACCGCCGAAGACTGCGCCATTCTGCTGAATGCCATGGCAAGCTTCGACGAACGCGATTCCACCAGCTTGGAACGCGCCAAAGAAGACTACACCCGCAACTTAAACCAACCCCTCAAAGGCTTGAAAGTCGGCCTGCCCAAAGAATATTTCGGCGAAGGCATGTGCGCAGACGTACAAAAAGCCATTCAAGCGGCCATCGACCTGCTTAAAGCACAAGGCGCAGAAATGGTAGAAGTGAGCCTGCCGCAAACCGAGCTTTCCATCCCCGCATATTATGTTTTGACCTCGGCCGAAGCCAGCACCAACTTATCCCGCTACGACGGCGTACGCTACGGCCACCGCACCGCCCGATTCGGCGACTTGGAAGAAATGTACAGCAACACCCGCGCCGAAGGCTTCGGCAGCGAAGTCAAACGCCGCATCATGATCGGCACCTACGTTTTGAGCCACGGCTATTACGATGCCTACTACCTCAAAGCCCAAAAACTGCGCCGTTTGGTCACCAACGATTTTCAGACGGCCTTACAGCAATGCGACATCATTCTCGCGCCTACGGCCCCCACCGCCGCGCCCAAACTGAACAGCAACGTTAACGACCCCGTGCAGATGTACCTTTCCGACATCTACACCATCGCCGTCAACCTCGCCGGCCTTCCCGCCATGACCCTGCCCGCAGGTTTCTCTTCAGACGGCATGCCGATTGGCGTGCAATTGATTGGCAATTATTTCGCCGAAGCGAAATTGCTGGGCGTGGCGCATCAGATGCAGTTGGAAAGTGATTGGCACAGTAAAACGCCCACCGGTGTTTAAAAAAGGGCTACCTGAAAATAATAAGGCCGTCTGAAAAATTTCAGTCCGCCTTTGATATGATTCATTCTATTTCACAAGGTATTTAACCATGAGTATTTACCAAGAAGGCTTAAACTTTGATAGAACCGTAGATTTCTTTATCTCTTTTGACGAAGAAACTGAAGAATATATAGTAGATATATTCAATGCTCAAATTGCTGACAAAGACCAAGCCTATATTGAAACATTTGAATGTGAAAACTTTGAAGAAGCTTTAGAAGCTGCACAAAACTATGAATTACTTATTGCCGCTTAAATCCGATGGCCTCTTCTAAACCTTTTTTAAAATGGGCTGGTGGGAAATTCAAACTTGCCCCATTTATTGAATTTAATCTGCCTAAACAACCCCGCAAACGCCTTATCGAACCGTTTGCGGGTTCTGCTGCCTTGTCAATGGCTTTGGATTTTGAAGCTTATTTGTTAAACGATACCAATCCTGATTTAATTGGTTTATTTCATATACTTAAAGAAGAAAAACAGCAGTTTATTAATTATGCTCGTTCTTTTTTTACTTTAGAAAACAATCAGGAAATTCGCTTTTATGAATTACGGGAAAAATTTAATTCTTCTCAAGAATTAAGCGAACGTTCCGCTTTATTTATTTATTTGAATCGGCACGCGTTTAATGGTTTGTGCAGATATAACAGCAAAGGTGCTTTCAATGTACCTTTCGGTCGATACAAAACACCTTATTTCCCTGAAACGGAAATGTTGGCATTTATCGAAAAAGCCAATCGTATTGAATTGATGTGTGCTGATTTTGAGACGGCCTTGGATTTGGCAAATGGCGACGATATCGTGTATTGCGATCCTCCTTATGTGCCTTTGAGTGAAACAGCTTCATTTACCGCTTATGCTAAAGGCGGATTTGACTTAAATGACCAAACCCGCTTAGCCGAAACGGCAAAGCAAATTTCGATACAATCTCAAGGTGTGTTAATTTCCAATCATGATACAGCTTTTACACGGGAAATTTACAAAGAAGCACGGTTAGAAACCATTGATGTACAAAGAAATATTGCAGCAAAAGGCAGTAGTAGACAAAAAGTAGGCGAATTATTGGCGATATATGGCGAGTGAATTTAACTGGTTAAAAGAAGAAGCAGCGGCTTACCATATCGGCTTGAAAAAATATATTTCAGACGGCCTTGTGATTTATAACGAAAATGCTTTAACCGTTATGCGCCGTATTTTGGATAAATATCCAAACGGCTGCTTCGATATGATTTTTGCAGACCCGCCTTATTTTTTGTCCAATGATGGTTTTACCTGCCAAAACGGGCAAATAGTTTCGGTAAATAAAGGCCGATGGGATAAATCTCAAGGGTTATCTGCCGATTTAGAATTTTACGAAGAGTGGCTACGTTTATGTTACGCACTATTGAAACCAAACGGCACGATATGGGTATGCGGTACTTATCATAATATTTATTTGATAGGCTACCTGATGCAAATCATCGGCTACCATATTTTGAATAACATTACATGGGAAAAACCCAATCCACCGCCAAATTTATCCTGCCGTTTTTTCACACATTCAACTGAAACACTGCTATGGGCGAAGAAAAGCAAAAAAGCCAAGCATACTTTTCATTATGATGTAATGAAAGCACAAAACAACGATAAACAAATGAAATGTGTATGGCAAATTGCACCGCCAAGTAAAGCAGAAAAAGCATTGGGCAAGCATCCGACACAAAAACCGTTGGCTTTGGTTGAGAGGTGCATTCAGGCAGCCTCCAATGTAGGAGATTTGATTTTTGACCCGTTTATGGGAAGTGGCACGACAGGTATAGCTGCATTAAAAAATGGGCGGAAATTTTGTGGGTGTGAGCTAGAAACAGGATTTTTTGAGTTAACAAAAAATAGGTTAGATAATAAAAATGTCTGAATTTCAAAAATTTTTAGATCAATTGGTGGAAACAAATGCAACATTGGATTATTTTGTTAGTTTTGATACTGTCAGAAAAAATGTTAGCAAAATAGCTCTAAAACTCAATCAGCTAAATTATTTAATTGGTAAAAGTAATTTAAAAGAAGCCATTCGAGATATTTATAATGAAAATCCTAAAGCTTTTGATGTGCTTGGTATTTTGATTGCTGTTCGAGAAAGTAACAAAACTAAAACTTTCAACAATCAAGGGGAAATTGTTTTTGTAAATAGTTACTTTTCCTCATTGGAGGGGATTTACGACTACATACAACAAACAGGTTTGGAAAAAATTTTCCAAAATAAAGATATTACTAATCTGGTGGACTATGTTTTTGGTGTGGAAGCTGGGTTAAGCACTCATGGCAGAAAAAATCGCGGTGGGGACAATATGAACTTTGCCGTTGCCAAACAGTTGGAGAATGCAAATATTCCATTTCTAAAAGAAGTTCCCAATACTAATTTTCCTGATATCACCGGCTTAGGGAAGGATATTAAGCGTTTTGATTTTGTTATTAAAACAAAGCTCAAAACCTACCTAATAGAAACCAATTTTTATAATACTGGTGGTTCAAAGCCTAATGAAGTTGCCCGCGCTTATTCAGATATTGCTCCTAAGATAAATCGGCATCCTAATTATGAATTTGTTTGGATTACTGACGGCCAAGGTTGGCAATCTGCTAAAAACAAATTGGAAGAAGCATTTAATAATATTCCCAGTATTTATAATTTAACCACATTAGAAAGATTTATTGCGAAACTTCAAGATGAAGGTTTCAATAAATAATCTTCACATTAAAGAGGTTTTTAATGACCAAGCGCGAAGAATTGCTCGAACAGCAGCGCCGTCTTCATATTGTGTTCAACGCGTGGATGACAGATAAAAAACAGCGTGAAGTTGTCGTGTATCGGCGTGAGAACGGTGATCTAATAACGTCATCATCCTGATGGAAAAGAAGAAGTGATTAAATATGCCGTTAAATAATGTCAGAAAAGTTTGCATTTGGTTTTGTCATTTTGCGACCAAAAATTGCTTGATATGGGTTTCATACTCGACCAATCTACCTAAATTTTAAAATATTCCTTGATTTTGAAAGATTCTTTATGACCTGGGAAACCGTAATCGGACTGGAAATCCACGTCCAATTAAATACCAAATCCAAAATTTTCAGCGGTGCTTCCACCGCTTTCGGTGCCGAGCCGAATGCGCATGCCAGTGTGGTGGAGTGTGCTTTACCGGGCGTGTTGCCGGTGATGAACCGCGAGGTGGTGGAAAAGGCCATCAAGCTCGGTTTGGCTTTGGATGCGAAAATCAACCAAAAAAACGTGTTCGACCGTAAAAACTACTTCTATCCCGATTTGCCCAAAGGCTATCAAATCAGCCAGTTGGATTTGCCGATTGTGGAACACGGCAAGCTGGAAATTGTGGTGGGCGACGAAGTCAAAACCATCAATGTAACGCGTGCGCACATGGAAGAAGATGCGGGTAAATCGGTGCATGAAGGTTTGAGCGGTGCAACTGGCATCGACCTCAACCGCGCCGGTACGCCTCTGCTGGAGGTGGTTTCCGAGCCGGAAATGCGTTCCGCCGCCGAGGCTGTGGCTTATGCCAAAGCTTTGCACGGCTTGGTAACGTGGCTGGATATTTGCGACGGCAATATGGCGGAAGGCTCGTTCCGTATCGATGCCAACGTATCGGTGCGCCCGAAAGGCCAGCAGGAATTCGGTACTCGCCGTGAAATCAAAAACTTAAACTCTTTCCGCTTCTTGGAACAGGCGATTAATTATGAAGTGGAAAGCCAAATTGAGATTTTGGAAGACGGCGGCAAAGTGCAGCAGGCAACGATGCTGTTCGACCCCGATAAAGGCGAAACCCGCGTGATGCGTCTGAAAGAAGATGCGCACGACTACCGCTATTTCCCCGACCCTGACTTGCTGCCTGTGATCATTTCCGACGAGCAAATGGAACGCGCCCGCAGCGAAATGCCTGAGCTGCCGTCTGAAATGGCGCAACGCTTTATCCGCGATTTCGGCGTGAGCGACTACGATGCCCGTTTGTTGACCGCCGGCCGCTCTCAAGCCGCTTTCTTTGAAACCGCCGCCCAAGCCAGCGGACAAGGTAAGTTGGCGGCAAACTGGATGAACGGCGAATTGGCCGCTACATTGAACAAAGAAGGTTTAAGTCTGTCTGAAAGCCCGATTCAAGCCGACCGCCTGGCCGGATTGGTGGCGAAAATCGCCGATGGCACATTAAGTAACAAACTCGGCAAACAGGTGTTTGAAGCGATGTGGGGCAGCGATTTGGATGCCGAAGCCATCATCGAACGCGACGGTTTGAAACAGATGACCGACACCGGCGCGATTGAAAAAATCATCGACGAAGTGTTGGCGGGCAACGCCAAATCGGTAGAAGAATTCAAAGCCGGTAAGGAAAAAGCCTTCAATGCGCTGGTGGGTCAAGTGATGAAAGCCAGCAAAGGCAAAGCCAATCCGCAGCAGGTGCAGGAATTGCTGAAAGCGAAACTGGCTTGATTGCGTAGCATCTAAAGAGGCCGTCTGAAAATTTTCAGACGGCCTGAAACCTTTAAAGCCCTTCCGATAAACGACTTTATCTTCCGCAACTTATGTCTTACACCGTTACCCTTGTGCCCGATCATGCGACTTTCAACGTTGAAGCCGACGAACCGATATTGAGTGCCGCCAAAAGACAAAATTTCAACCTGCCCCATTCCTGTCAAAGCGGCATTTGCGGTCAATGTAAGGCTCAAGTAGTGAGCGGCGATATCGAACGGGGAGCCTATGCAGAACTGGCCTTAAGTTCGGAAGAAGCCGCCCAAGGTAAAATATTGATGTGCTGCACCAAATTAAACGGCGACGTCACATTAAAAATACCCGGTTATAACGGGGCATCCGCCCCGCCCGTTAAAACCTTTCCTACGCGCGTGGCTTCAGTGGAATATATTCATGATGTTGCCGTGTTAACCCTCTCTTTACCCAAAGCACCGCCTTTCCATTTTTGGGCGGGCCAATACATTGATATTCTGTTGAAAAACGGCGAAACACGCAGTTACTCCATCGCCGGCAGCCCCAATAGCACCGAAACGCTCACTTTGCACATTGCCAAACGGCAAGGCGGTTTATTTTCCGACATGCTGTTCGGAGAAAACCCCTCCATCGAAGAAAAAACCATTTTGCGCGTGCGCGGCCCTCTGGGTACGTTTGCGCTGCAAGACGGCGACAAACCGATTATTTTGATAGCAACCGGCACAGGCTTTGCACCCATAGGCAGCATACTCCGTCAACTGGCCGACAGCGGCAGCAAGCGCCCCGTGCATCTGTATTGGGGTGCGCGCCATGAAAGCGGCTTATATGATTTTCAGACGGCCTCGGCATTAACCGCCCGCTTACCGAACGCCCGTTTTACTCCTGTGCTTTCGCAACCGGACACAAACTGGCAAGGCGCAACCGGCTATGTCCAAACCCAAGTTGCTGCCGATTATCCCGACTTATCGGGCTTTGAAGTCTATGCTTGCGGTTCCGTTCAAATGATTGAATCGGCCAAGCAACTTTTGCAGCAAGAATGCGGTCTACCCGAAGAAGCATTCTTCTCAGATGCATTTTCGGCTGCGGTGTAATCTGCCGTTTTGCCCGCTCACAATTGATGGGTCAAGCAAAGGCCGCTACCGATCAAGATCTCTGACCACATACCATGCCGTCTGAAATGTTCAGACGGCATCTTGCCGCTTAGGTGTGGTGTGTCCCTTTCTGAAATAATGCTACAATCTTCTTATCAACAACAAACCTTTATTTTTTATGAGTATTCTTGAAGCCGTTATTATCCTGTTTCTTCTGGTTTTAATCAGTGCTTTGGTTTCGGCTGCCGAACTGGCACTGGCTTCTTCCCGTAAAATCAAATTGCAGGTTATGGCAAAAGAAGGCGACGTGCGCGCACTTGATGTTTTGAACATGCAGGAGCACCCCGGTAGCTTTATTACAGTGGTACAAATCGGTTTAAATGCCGTAGCAGTATTGGGCGGTATTGTCGGCGAAGCGGCGGTGCGGCCGTTTTTAAGCAATCTGTTGGCAAACACCGGCTTACACGCCGCAGCTTCCGTGCTGGCGTTTGTTTTCGTTACCGGAGTGTTTATCCTGTTTGCCGACTTGGTGCCGAAACGTTTTGCCATCATCAACCCCGAACGGGTGGCCGTGCGCGTAGTACGGCCGGTCATGCTGCTGATTTTCGTGTTCAAGCCGTTGATTTTCCTGTTTGACGGCATGGCCAATCTGATTTTCAAACTGCTGAAAATTTCTACCGTACGCAGCGACGGTCTGACTTCCGAAGACATTTACGCCGTGGTCGATGCCGGTGCGCAGGCAGGCGTGTTGAAGCAGCAGGAACATTATCTGATTGAAAACATTTTCGATATGCAGGAGCGCACGGTTACTTCTACCATGAGCGCACGCGAATATTTGGTTTATGTAGATAAAAGCGACAATAACGAAACCGTGCTGGAAAAAATAGACGAAACCCCGCACTCTAAAATCTTGATATGCAACGGCGGGCTGGAAAAAGTGATCGGCTATATCGAATCGCACACGTTTCTCACCCGTTATCTGAAAGAGCCGAACATCAACCTGACCGACCGCCGAGTGTTACGCAAAGCTTTGTTTATTCCCGATACTTTGTCGCTTTACGAAGTATTGGAAACCTTTAAAAACGCCGGCGAAGACTTTGCCGTAATCATCAACGAATACGCTTTGGTTGTGGGTGTGATTACGCTGAAAGACGTGATGAGCATTGTGATGGGCGATTTGGTAGCGACAGAAGAAGAGCCGCAAATTATCCGCCGCAACGAAACCTCTTGGCTGGTGGACGGTGCAACACCGCTTGAAGACGTGATGCGCGCCCTCGACATTGCCGCTTTTCCCCATTCGGAAAACTACGAAACCGTGGGCGGATTTATGATGTATTCGTTACGCAAAGTGCCCAAACGAACCGATTTCGTGGTGTTCGACAAATACAAGTTTGAAATCATCGACACCGATAATCTGAAAATCGACCAGCTGTTGGTTTCGCTTCATCAAGATGCGGTTGAAAAGAAAGATTAAAACGATAAGCAAATAAACTTTAATTTCTGCTACATCGTTGCTGCGCTTTAGCTCAAAAAAACGATTGTACAAGGCAAGCCTGTACAAACAGATACAGCTCTTGCTCGTCTGCGAAGCTTCTTACCGTTAAAATACTTTGAACAGGTTCTTACGTTTAACCTGTGTTTGATATACTACTTTGCTCATTGCAGCTTTCTTTAATGAGCGCATATAAATTACTTTTTTTACTTCTCCAAAGTATCAGAATGCCATTTGCGAGCTTGGTAAAACCCGCACTTAGCGGGCTTTACCAAATAAGCCGTTAACGCTTTTTGCGTTTGGCCTTAGTGCTTTCGCTACGGCTGTTTTTTTTCCGCTTTTCTTTACGGGATTTACGGTCGGATGAAGCCTTACCATCCGACTTCACTTTAACCGTAATTCCTCGTTTGCTGCGTGAAGCCGTTTCTGATGAGGCCGTCTGAACCGCAGATTTTCTGCTGCTCTTTTTAGATACTTCCCCGCCACTGATCAAAGTCAGATCAATTTTGCTGGTATCCAAATCGGCACGAGCCACTTTAACGGTTACACGGTCGCCCATATTGAAGCGTATGCCGCTACGCTCGCCCTGCATAGCCATAATTTCGGGGCGGTAGTTGAAATAATCTTCCCCTAAATCGCTGATATGCACCATTCCTTCGATGTGAATATCGTCTAAAGTCACAAAGATGCCGAAATTAGCCATGCCGCTGATACGGCCTTCAAACACTTCGCCGACTTTGTCACGCATGTAATAGGTTTTCAGCCAGTTTTCTACATCGCGGCTGGCATCATCGGCACGACGCTCGCAGAAAGAGGTATGCACACCTAAAGCCTGCCATGATTCAGGACGGTATTTTTCTTCATTCAATACTGCTTTGATGGCTCGGTGTACGGTCAAATCGGGGTAGCGGCGGATCGGCGACGTGAAATGGGTATAAGCTTCATAGGCCAAGCCAAAGTGGCCTTGGTTTTCAGGCTCATAAACCGCTTGTTGCATAGAACGGAGCATCATTACCTGAAGCAATTCGGCATCAGGACGGCCTGCAAACTGTTCGGCCAGTTGCGCGTAGTCTTTCGGAGTGGGATTGTCTCCCCCGCCCAAGTGCAATCCGAGCAAACCCAATTGTTCGCGCAATGTAGCCAGCTTTTCAGGAGTAGGCCCCAAATGGTTGCGGAACAGCGATGCATGTTTATTCTTCAATAAGAACTCAGCCGCACACACGTTGGCTGCCAACATACACTCTTCAATCAACTTGTGGGCATCGTTGCGTACGATAGGCACAATGCGCTCGATTTTTCCGTTATCGTCGAAAATCATTTGTGTTTCAGTACTTTCAAACTCAACCGCACCACGCTTGTGCCGTTTTGCCTGAAAAATTTGAAACAGCTTGTACAGCGGTTCGATTTGCGCCCGATGCGGATAATCGCCGCCTTGTTTTATCCAATCCCAAACTTGCGTGTAAGTCAAACGAGCATGTGAACGCATAACCGCCGGATAAAACTTATATTCTTTGATATTGCCCGCATACGTTACCACCATGTCGCATACCATACACAAGCGTTCCACATCCGGATTGAGCGAACAAATGCCGTTGGAAAGGCTCTCCGGCAACATCGGGATTACCCTGCGCGGAAAATACACGCTGGTGGCGCGCTCTTGAGCATCCTTATCAATAGGATCATCAGGGCGGACATAATGGCTCACATCGGCGATAGCCACAACAAGGCGGTAATTCCTGCCCTGTTTTTCAGCATAAACCGCATCATCAAAGTCTCGTGCAGTTTCGCCGTCTATCGTAACCAAAGGCAGATCGCGCAAATCTACGCGCCCCTTAATATCTCGCGGCCGGACATGATCGGGAATTTTTTCGGCAGCCTGCAAACACGCTTCGCTAAAAATATGGGGCAGCTGGTGCTTGCGCACAGCGATTTCAATTTCCATGCCGCTGTCTGCATAATCACCCAATACCTCAACCAACTTGGCAACCGCCGGACGGTGGCCATCGGGATAGCTTTCGATTTCCGCTACCACAACCTGCCCCGATTCGGGCTTTAATTCCGCCAAACCTTCGGGCTCTAAAACAATGCTTTGGGTGAGCCGGTGATCTTCAGGCTCAAGAATAGCAATACCGCGTTCTACATAATAACGGCCGACAACCTGTTTTTGAGCACGTTCGACAATATCCAAAACCTGCCCTTCGCGACGGCCGCGACGGTCTGTTCCTGCCGGGCGCACAGTAACGATATCACCATGCATCAAGCCGCGCATTTGACGTTCGTATAAAACAAAATCGCCTTCACCGGTCGGCACCAAAGGCACGGCAAAACCAAAGCCGTCTTTATGGGCTTCGATACGGCATTTCACCAATGCCAGTTTTTCGGCCGCACAAACGGCACCGCGACGGTTAATCAACACCTGCCCGTCTCGAGCCATCGCTTTAATACGGCGTTCGAAAAACTCGTGTTCAGCTTCAGTAATCGACAACTTCTCTGCCAATTTGAAAATCCGTAAAGGAACACCTTCCTGCTCCAATACTTCTATAATCCATTCACGGCTGGGCAACGGATGATCATAGCGTTGCTGCTCGCGGCTCAAAAAAGGATCTTTCTCTCTTAAACTGAGTGACTTAGTATTTTTCTTCATTTTGATGATTGACAATCTTTCATTTAAATATATAATTCACATCTCTTTGCAGCCGACACTTTAACGTAAAGCAAAGATTAAAGCAAAGCCCAGGTGGCGGAATTGGTAGACGCGCTAGCTTCAGGTGCTAGTATCCTCACGGGTGTGGAAGTTCGAGTCTTCTCCTGGGCACCAGAGTTTCAACTTTGAAACTCTGATTAGCTTTAATACAGTAAAAACATAAAGAATTCAACGTGCCCAGGTGGCGGAATTGGTAGACGCGCTAGCTTCAGGTGCTAGTATCCTCACGGGTGTGGAAGTTCGAGTCTTCTCCTGGGCACCAAAAAATACTCCGGTTTAATACCGGATTTTTTATTGCCTATTCACATGAAATTTAAATATTTTTACACAAAATATTTGAATAAATACCTTATTTTCGTTGTTTAAAATTGCTATAGTCAATCAACTTAATTTGAATACAAAGCATCGATTAGTATGCAATATTAAGTAGTGAGCAGCCTATTCTATTGCCGCTTTAGCGGCTTACACAATCGTTCTCTTTAGAGCTAAAGCGCGTCAAAAAGTTAAGTTGATTGACTATACTCTTACAAAAACTGAAACAACTCTGAGTTGCTTCCCAACTTATCTACTGTTGCAATCTTGCGAATCAATAACATTTTTTCTTACAATATCAAGGCCGTCTGAAAATATCAGACGGCCTTGATATTGCATATAGAAGGAACAAAAAATCTGACTTTCTATAAACTGAGAAGAAAATTCGTTCTCCCGATTATCGATTCCGTGCAAAGGCCTTTATCATGAAAATATACACCTCTATCGAAATGCGTCGTTACGAACAAGCCGCTGTTGATGCAGGAACTAGCTTTGAACAGTTAATGGAAAATGCCGGACAAGGTGCAGCAGCGGATATTCTCAAACGCCACCCGACAGCCGGTCACGTATTGGTTGTGTGCGGAAAAGGTAATAACGGTGGGGACGGCTTGGTAATCGCAAGAGTGCTTCAACAATCTGGCTGGAAAGCTGATATTGTTTTTGTTTTAGGTGATAATGTGTCCGAACTTTCCGCACTCAACCGTAGCCGCTTACATGGATTACCCGGTATTGAATTTATAGAGCCTAGTGAGCTGGAAGGCCGTCTGAAAAAATTCTCCTATAACCTACTTATCGAAGGTATTTTCGGCACAGGATTTAACGGTATATTGCCTGAATCTGTAGCCCATATCTGCCGTTTATTGAATCTTTCAGACGGCTTTAAAATTGCTTTAGATATCCCTACAGGTTTAAACGGCGACACCGGTGAAGCTGATGAAAATGCATTTAAGGCCGACCTTACTTATACCTTTGCTGCATTTAAACCGGGGCATTTCAGTGAAGCAGGTAAATCTTTATGCGGTAAAATAGTGTGCATCGATATTGTTTAACTAAATCAGAATATTTTGGATTATTCTGCGAAAGCTCAACTTCCACCATTTTGTAGGCTGACTTAACAACCCGAAACCTTTTCCCACATTAGTTATTTAAAATGTATCTAGAATAATCTAGCAATCTTACAAAAACCCAAAAGCAAAACCCTGCTAGATGCAGGGGTTTTGCTTAATTCGGGATTCCGGTCAATTATCATTTGCTGCTTAATTTATCTTATTGGATTAAATTGAGACTTTAGATTATTCAAACAATGATAAATCGGCTGAGAAGGTTACATAACTTTATTATTATGCGTACGAGATTGACTGTCTACAGGCTTTCGCGCATTAAATGCTCGTTTTGATGCCTGAAAAATAGCCTGACGTCTGCGATGCTGCATAAATATCTCCTTTCTTTGTTGTTTTCATGGTATGAGATACGGATAATATAATATTTTTGTATATTTATTACAAGAACGGTTTTGATAAACAATGTTTATTATTGATAAATAATTCACTAAAAATAAACTCTTGGTATATTAATGTTAATTTAAACATGGTTGATATACATAAACAAAGTAATATCAATAAGTTTATTAAAGTTTAGAGTTATTGAAAATATATTCAGAAAAGAAATCAGGCCGTCTGAAAATTCAGACGGCCTGTATTCAGTTAGGTACTTTTATAAAATAAATTACTCGGCAGCAGCCACCACAGCAACTTTAACAGCAGCAACTGCATCGGTATGCAAAGCTACTTCTATCTCGTATTCACCAACAGCTTTCAAAGGGCCGTTAGGTAAACGTACATTTGATTTTGCAACTTCAATACCTGATTCAACGATAGCAGCGGCAATATCGGCATTAGTTACAGAACCAAACAAACGACCGTCTACACCAGCTTTTTGAGCCACCGTGATGGTTTGTCCATCCAATTTCTCTTGACGGGCTTTAGCATCAGCCAAAATTTCGGCCTGCTTCGCTTCCAATTCGGCACGACGTGCTTCAAATTCTTTCATATTGGCTTCGGTAGCACGTTTAGCTTTGCCGGAAGGAATTAAAAAGTTACGGGCATAACCATTTCTTACAGTAACAATATCGCCCAAATTGCCCAAGCCACCGATTTTTTCTAACAGAATAATTTGCATGATCAAAATCTCCGTAAATTATTTATGTTGATCGGTATAAGGCAGCAAAGCCAAGAAACGGGCACGTTTTACTGCAACAGCCAATTGGCGTTGGTAGTGTGCTTTGGTACCGGTAATGCGGGCCGGAATGATTTTACCGTTTTCAGAAATGAAGTCTTTCAACAAGTCTACTTGTTTGTAATCAACTTCTTGGATTTTTTCAGCCGTGAAACGGCAGAATTTTCTACGTTTGAATGATTGACGAGCCATTGTCGTTTAACCTTTATATTCTTTAATGTTTTGTATGCGCAACACAGGTTTTGGATAACGTTGGCTTTTTTGTGCCAAAAAACCGCTTACTGTGACTACGGTTTCAACCTTGTGTTGCCAATTAAGCGCATCCTTACCGAGAATTTTTGCGGGCAATTCCAGTTTTACCAAACATTTTTGCCCGTTTTCTTCCTGCCATGATTCGTGCCTTAGCACAATATCCAAAACCGGCACTCCGGCTGGCGTGTATCTCAATTCTCCGCAATGGACAATTTGAGCGGTAAGGTTTAAAAGATTTTTCAATCTTCGATTACGCTTCGGCAGTTTCTTCTTTAGCCGCTGAATTGCTGTCGAGCAGGTTTTTAGACTTTTCGTCTTTCAGCATCGGAGAAGCTTCTGTAACGGCCTGTTTGGTTTTGATGGTCAGATGACGCAATACTGCATCATTGAAGCGGAAAGCGGTTTCCAGCTCTTCAACCACTTCGGGAGCGGTTTCGATATTCATCAAAACATAGTGTGCTTTGTGGATTTTGTTGATTGGGTAAGCCAATTGACGACGGCCCCAATCTTCTAAACGGTGAATTTTACCGCCTGCTTCGGCAATCATGGTTTTGTAGCGCTCAACCATTGCGGGCACTTGCTCGCTTTGATCAGGATGAACGATAAACACGATCTCGTAATGACGCATGTTATCTCCTTACGGTTTAAAAACAGCCTTTTACCATGCGAAAAGTAAAAGGCAAGGTTGGAAAACGGGCTATTATAACGGCTTAGAACGAATAAATCAACGCTTGAAAAAAGCGTTACAATAAATAATAGAAATAGGGTCTCAATAAGACTATAAAAGAACTATAAAAGAAAAAGAAATAGCCGACGGCAGAAGGTTTTTTGTTTTATCAAAATAACGTCGAATTTTGTTTCGGATTGAGTGGTAAACAATGATGGAATTCCGCAAAATTATCCATATCGATATGGATGCATTCTATGCTTCCGTTGAACTGCGTGAACAACCGCATTTGCGCGGCAAACCTGTTGTGGTTGCTTGGGAAGGCCCGCGTTCTGTTATTTGTGCAGCTTCTTATGAAGCCCGACAATTCGGATTACATTCGGCAATGGCCGTTTCAACTGCGAAAAGACTTTGCCCTCAAGCGATATATGTACCTCCTCATTTTGATTTATACAGACAAATATCTCGCGAAATCCATGCTATTTTTTCCAGATATACAACACTGATTGAGCCTTTGTCGCTTGATGAAGCTTATTTGGATGTAACTCGCAATCTTCAGAATATTCCTTATGCCGGCGAAATTGCTCAAAAAATCCGCCAAGAAATCAGGCAGGAAACCGGGCTTACTGCCTCTGCCGGTATTGCACCGAATAAATTTTTAGCCAAAATTGCATCGGATTGGCGCAAACCCGACGGCCAATTTGTATTGCCTCCTCAAAAGGTTGAAGCATTTTTAGAAACGCTGCCGCTTGGAAAAATCCCCGGCGTAGGTAGGGTTACTTTGCAGAAAATGAATGCTTTGGGGATGCAAACGGCGGGAGATTTACGCCGTTTCGAACGCGGGCAGCTGCTGCATCATTTTGGGCGATACGGTTACCGTTTGTATGATTTGGCACGCGGTATAGACGAACGTGAAGTAAAACCCAACCGTGAACGGTTGCAGATTTCTACGGAAATTACGCTACCCGAAGATTTGCCTTTAAAGGAGTTGATTATTCATTTGCCTGTTTTGACTGCTGATTTATGGGCGCAAATGAACCGCAAACAAGTTGAAGCGCGCAGCGTTACGTTAAAATTGAAAACGGCCGATTTCCATATCATTACCCGTTCTCTTACTTATTCTTCTGCGCTTCCTGATCAACCCTCTTTAATGAAAGCTGCACAAACGCTGATGCAGCGTATTCCTACACATTCAGGAGATTCCTTCCGACTCATCGGCATCGGAGTAAGCCATCTGATACCCAAAGGGAAACAGCAATTATTATGGGATATATGATTCAGACGGCCTAAAATTGGTTTGGCAGCCATAATCATTAAGCAATTATTAAGTTATTCAAAACAACGTAAATAAACCGCCCTGTCGGTTTTACGGCTTCCGCTTAAATCTTAACGCTCTTTTTCTCTAAAAAAAGCATAAGTGACATCATGAAATAAATCCACATGAGGGCTGTCTTCATAATTTAACTCGGCTAAAGCATCTTCGAAAGCCAATTGCACCGATTCCACTACATCTTGTGCGATTTCTGCAGGCAAGGCTCTTACCATGCCTTTGAAGGCTGTTGAAAGTACATGATTTTGCATACGTAAAACATCGTATGCCTCTTCCAAGTATTCTAAACGCTGCTCAATGCTGCTCATGATTTTTCCTTCTATAAATTCTGTTAAAATAAAACATTATATAGGATTTAAAAATACTGCGGTTCGACGGCGGCCTGGTTGCAATAGCCGGCGAACAGTTTTGGATATACCGTAATGAACACGGTACACATACCGCCAGACTCCGAATGAAAGTGAATAATCAATAATGAATAATCCACGTTATCATGATCATACAAAACCCGATACGCAAAACGGAGACGATGAATTCGACTGGGAACGCGGTTTGGAACAATTGCGCCAGCAACGCAACACGGCGCGTGAAACACCTGCTCCTTCCCGCCCTGCCCCTCAAAGTGTCGCCCCGTCTTACCAACCGGCTTCTTCCAAACCGACACCGACGGAAGCGCAATTGAGTGCGCGTGCGGCTGAGAAGATGTTGTGTGAATATCTGCAACAATGGCAAAAGGAGCATAACGACCTATTTTCGGAAAATATTACTGCGGAAACCGATACCACTGTTTTATTGCAAGAAGACTGGCTTGCCGCCCAAACTGCCCTCCAATCTGCACAAATAGACGATAAAAATATCGAAAACACCCGCACGGTTTGGCTCAACCCCAAACGTCAAACGGTTTCTTTTGACCACCCCAACGAAGTTGAAAATTTACGTTCAGGCCGTCAAACAGAAGAGCATTCGGAAGAGCAGACCGAAAATGCTTTTGAAGGCGACGTTCAGGCAGAAGATTGGTTGCCGGTAACGGTAAAAGTGATTAATCCACAAGTTGATCCGCGCAAACCGGTGATGTGTTTGTCGGAACAAGAATTACTGGAGCGTTTGAGCCGCCGTTTGCGCCCTCACTTGACTGATGCGGTAACAGGCATGGTACGCGTAGCGGTACAGAAACAAACCGCCGCCCTTACTTACCAGCTTCAACAAATGTTAAACGAACAAACCCCCGCCATTGTAGATGAGATTTTGGACTACAATTTAAAAGCCGCTATGTCGGAGATTAAATACAGTTTGAAATATAACCGCTGATACTTAATATTTTGGTTAGAGGCCGTCTGAAAACATCTCGATATTCTCTCCGGCCGCCGTGTTCCCCATACGGCGGCCGGATATTTAAATAAAAAACAAAATGCTTCATCCGCAAGCGGTTGCCCATTGCATTCAAAACATACGGCCGACAACCGGCTATCGAGCACCGATGTTGGGTTTTTAAAACCTGAAACCTTTGCCCTTCGGCTGCGGCACATTTCAGCGTTGTGCGCTGCTTGTTTGCTTACACTATCTATATGATATGTTATGTCTGCACCCGCCGGGCTGTTATGCCTTGTACTGCATTCACATCTGAAGGTTTTGCACGAGTCTCAACTTGTTAACCGCAATATCTCTTATTCACAAAATACATACCGGAATCTTCGCTCATGACAAAAAATTGGATTTTGCCTGCCGTCATCGCCGCCGCGCTATTCGGTTCCCAATATTTTTATCAACAACACTCCCGACACCAAACCGAGTCCTCATCATCTGTGTCATCGGCGAATAGAAGCGAAGCTGCCGAAACCACTCTCCGAAAAGCGTTTGAACAACGTCAAAGCAATATTCAGGTTGAGGGCAGCGGCAGAGTGAGCAAAACCCTTCCCGACGATAACAAAGGCTCACGTCATCAACGGTTTATTTTGAAACTCAGTAGCGGACAAAGCCTTTTGATCGCCCACAACATTGATCTCGCCCCTAAAATCAAAGGCTTGAAAAAAGGCGATACGGTAGCTTTTTACGGCGAATACGAATGGTCGGAAAAAGGCGGCGTGATTCATTGGACACATCACGACCCTCAAGGCAGGCATCCTGACGGCTGGTTAAAACACAACGGTGTGATTTATCAATAAAAACCCTAGAGGCCGTCTGAAGATTTTTCAGACGGCCTCGATTAAACATCCAATTCATAACACACAACACTATGACTACCCGAAAAAAAATCTTTGTGCTTTATACCGGCGGCACCATCGGAATGCGCCAAACCCCGCAAGGGCTCAGCCCTGATACCGCTTTGGCTGAAAAGGCCCTGATACCGTTTGCAGATAACTATTCGTTCGACTGGCACATCTGCAATCCCTTAATCGATTCTTCGGCCGTTACCCTATCCGATTGGCACAACTGGTTGGCATTACTCAAAGAAAAAGCCCGTACATACGACGGCATATTGGTGCTTCACGGGACCGACACCCTGGCTTACACAGCCAATCTTTTCGCCCTCGCCCTGCCCGATTTGAAACTTCCGATTGTGATCACCGGCTCGCAATGGCCTTACAATGCCCAACACAGCGATGCTCCTTTAAACTTAGCCACCGCCGTTGCAGCGTTTGAATTAAACCTGTCCGAAACGGTTATTGCTTTCAACGGTAAACTTTTTCAGGCCGTAGGCAGCAGCAAAATCAGCACCGAACAGGCCGACGGCTTTGATAACCCCCATTTCGGCACAATCGCAATATGGTCGCCCGAATGCGGTTGGCTGCATGTGAACAAAAGGCCGTCTGAAAAAACATCCGCCGTATTACACACGCCCTTCCCTGTACTCAACACACAAGCCAAAGTGGTTTGCCACACGCTTGTGCCGGGCTTTTCGGCACAGTCTTTTTCAGACGGCCTCTACCGCAATGCCGATGCTGTGATTCTGCAAAGCTACGGCCACGGCAATGCACCGTCTGACCGGGATTTTATTCAGGCAGTTAACGATTTGACTTCACGCGGAAAGTTAGTGCTCAATATCAGCCAAGCCAAACAAGGCAATGCGGCTGCCGTGTATGCACAAGGCAGTGCGTTGCGGCAGGCAGGTGTTGTAAACGGAGGCAAGGCCAATTTAGAAACGGCACTCGTTTTGCTCACACTCGCCGTCAGCAACGGTCTCGACAACAAACAGCTTCAACAAAAACTGGAAAAGCTGAATTTACTATAACACCCTGACTTTATTAGCTAATAATATAAAAAAGCCTGATGTTGGATACATCAGGCTTTTTAAATCATTCAATTCGATTTAGATTTGCGTTGACCATTCTATGGCAAATAAACTCCAATTTTGCTACGGCGTTGCTGCCTGCACACCCAATTTATATTAGAAACTGCCCGCAAGCTCCCCAACCAAACTGTATTTCCGCGCCGAATCAGCCATATCTGCAAATAATGCTGTTTCAGACGGCCCCAAATTCTTTTTCCTATACCTTTTTCATTTTAGACTCCAGCATCGCCCGCAAACCGGCCAGATTGCTCTTGCCTTCTTCCTTACTCACAATCGGCTCGCCGCCTTTTCTGCCGAGGATTTTCAAATCTTCCTGCGGCATTTCGTCGATAAAGCGGCTGGGGTCGGGAAACTGCCATGTGCCTTGCCGTTTGCGCTTCACGCAGTGGGTGAGCGTGAGCTGGCGTTTGGCGCGGGTAATGCCCACATACATCAAGCGCCTCTCTTCCTCGACGTTGCTCTCTTCGATGCTGTCGGCGTGGGGCAGCATGCCTTCTTCGCAGCCTACGAGAAACACATACGGATATTCCAAGCCTTTGGAGGCGTGCAGGGTGGAAAGTTTGACCGCATCTGTTTCTTCTTCGTTTTTGCCTTCGAGCAAGGTCATCAGGGCGATGGTTTGGGCGATTTCGATGATGTTTTTGTCGTCTTGCCCGCCTTTGCGCGCCAGCCAGTCGGTGAGGTCGGTAACGTTGCGCCATTTGATTTCGCCGGCCTTGCCTTCTTCGCTGCCGAGCAGATGGGCTTCGTAGGCGATGTCGGCCAGCAGGTTGTTGACGAGTTCGCCCGCGTCGTCGTGTTCGGCACGGGCGCGGTAATCTTCCATCAAGGCCATGAATTGTTGCAGGTGCTCGCGGTTTTGGGCGTTTAAGACGGCCTGTGCTTCGGGATTTAACGCCGCTTCATACAGGCTGCATTCGTGGCTGTGGGCATAGGCGTTGAGTTTGCCGAGGGTGGCTTCGCCGATGCCGCGTTTGGGCGTGGTAACGGCGCGTAAAAAGGCGGGATCGTCGTTGGGGTTGGCAAGCAGGCGGATGTAGGACAATACGTCTTTGATTTCGGCCTTATCAAAAAAACTCTGACCCCCTGAAAGCTGGTAAGGCACGCGCGCGCTGCGCAAGGCTTCTTCAAACACCCGCGCCTGATGGTTGCCGCGGTAGAGGACGGCGAAATCGGCGTATCGGGTTTTGTCGCCGCCCACCAGTTTTTGTTTCACGATTTGACTCACCACCCATTCGGCTTCGTGCTGCTCGTGCTGGCAGGCGACGATTTTGATGTGTTCGCCCATGCCGAACTGCGACCACAAGGTTTTTTTAAACAGCTTGGGGTTGTTTTCAATCACCTTGTTGGCCACTTTCAATATCCGCGCGGTGGAGCGGTAGTTTTGCTCCAGCTTGATTACCTTCATCTGCGGATAGTCTTCCTGCATTTGGCGCAGGTTTTCCATGTTTGCGCCGCGCCATGCGTAGATGGATTGGTCGTCGTCGCCCACGGCGGTGAACATGCCTTCCGCGCCGGTGAGCAGCTTCATCAAAGTGTATTGGCAGGCATTGGTGTCTTGGCATTCGTCCACCAGCAGATAGCGCAGGCGGAGCTGCCATTTGTGGCGCACTTCACTGTTTTGCTGCAACAGCACGGCGGGCAGACGGATTAAGTCGTCGAAATCAACAGCCTGATAGTTCTCCAGCGTAGCCTGATAGCCGGCATACACTTTCGCCATTTGGCTTTCCCACTCGTTGGAGGCCGTCTGAAGAATCTCTTCGGGCGTTTTCAAATCGTTTTTCCACAGGGAAATTTGGTGCTGGGCTTTGAACACCGCTTCTTTGCCGGTGCTGCCGAGCAGCTCATTGATGATTTTGGCGCTGTCGGTGCCGTCGAGAATGGAAAAGTTTTTCTTGTAGCCGATGTTGGCGGCTTCTTCGCGCAAAATGCGCATACCGAGCGAGTGGAAAGTACAGATGGTCAGGCCGCGCGTTTGGCTTTTCGGCAGCATTTTGCCCACACGCTCCTGCATTTCTTTGGCTGCTTTGTTGGTAAACGTGATGGCGGCGATGTGGTGGGCGGGATAATTTACTTGCGTAATCAAGTATTTGATTTTCTGGGTAATCACACCGGTTTTACCGCTGCCCGCACCTGCCAAAACGAGCAAGGGGCCGCCGAGATATTGCACGGCTTGTTGTTGCTGGGGATTGAGTTTCATGAAAATGGCAATGTACTGACTAACAACAAGATGATATTACCATGTAAATTACCATAATAATGGGAAGCTTGAGTAGATTAGCAGTCATGCGCAGTTAATCTACGTCAGCCCCAAGTTTATTTCCTGTTATTACAAAGAAAATTATGCCGGACAGCGTGGTTTATACGGGCAGCTTGAGCAGTTACGACGTACTGGATGTCAGCGGTTTTCACCATCACAGGATTAACCACAGTAAGGCATTTGCCGAGAGGCAAAACCACATCAACGGCATTGAGAATTTCTGGAATCAGGCCAAGCGTGTCTTGCGCAAATATAATGGCATTGACCGAAAGTCTTTTCCTCTATTCTTGAAAGAATGCGAGTTTCGTTTTAATTTTGGGACAGCAAAGCAGCAGCTAAAAATTCTGCGGCTTTGGTGTGAGATTTAGGGCTAATCTACTTCAGCCCCTTAATTTTTAGGCGCGGCCTTGGCAACTAAGCCCAATCCCCTAATGGTGCGGCTTTGTTTTCAATGTTGAGAGTTAGAGACTATGGCAGGTGAATCGAAAGCCCAATCCCCTAATGGTGCGGCTTTGTTTTCAATAGCAGGTCTGTTTTTCTCCTTTTAAAGTCAGTGGGTTGGAAACGGGGTTTCCAATCTTTTCAAAGTTTACAAAGTTAAACATGGGTTAACCTCTTTTATCTTGTGGCGTCCGTAGCCGAACACGGTTTCTTTGCCTATGTGCAGCCATTGTCCGAGGTGGAGCAGTTGGCTGAATGGTAGCGGTAAGTCTTCAAATTGCCAAGTGCCTATGGCTCCGCCCAAGTTGATGTGCTGTTGTTGGCGGTTTGAATAGCGGCTCCAGTCCAGCCATTGCAGTTGGTGGAGGCTTTTTATGTGTGCTGCGGCCTGCATCAAGCTTGGGTAATCGGTTTCCAAGTTCTGCCAGTATAGGGTGGCGAACATCGAGGTGCGTCTGACCAGCTGAGACCTTTCAGTATTTGTTGCCTGCTCCGGTTTAACAATAAGTTGATTGGCTATATCAGCGGAACAAATCCATTACTTTTACAAACACCATAACCACGCCGTAAGCCAACGGCACGCCTGCCAACGCCCAACGCCACCACACACGCACACCGCCGTGCGACACTTCTTCGGCTGCCAGATAAGCATCCGACAAGGTGGTTTCGTCGTCGGGATTGTGGCTTTGAGCCGCATCTTTCACGCTTTTATCATGGTGTTTCTCATGCACCGGTTTCACCGATAGGTTGCACAACAAACCGATAATCAGCAAAGCGGCCATGATATACATGGTAATACTGTATGCCTGTGCGGCAGGTACGCCGCTGTTAATTTGCCCTTGGCGGATATAGTTAACCAACACAGGCCCCAACACGGCGGCGGCAGACCATGCCAGCAACAGCCGTCCGTGAATCGCGCCGACTTGATAAGTGCCGAACAAATCTTTCAAATAGGCCGGAATCGCTGCGAAACCGCCGCCATACATCGACATAATGATGCAGAATCCGATAACAAACAGCCCTTTGCTACCGCTCTCGCCGATAGACGGAACAGCAAAATAAAGCAGCGAGCCCAGCACAAAAAACAGCGTATAGGTATGCTTGCGGCCGATTTTGTCGGAAATGCTCGACCAAAAAAAGCGGCCGCCCATATTAAACAAACTCAACAACCCGACAAACCCTGCTGCTGCGGCTGCGCCAACCGCCGCACCCGCACCGACCGAAGCTTCGGAAAACAACTCCTGAATCATCACCGATGCCTGACCGAGCACACCTATGCCGGCGGTAACATTCAAACACAAAATGAAAAACAGTAACCAAAACTGCGGCGTTTTTACCGCCTGCCCTGCATTCACATGGCTGCTGCTGACCATTTTTTTCGTTTTGGCAGGCGGCACAAAGCCTTTCGGTTTCCAGCCTTCTGCCGGTACACGAATGGTAAACACACCGAACATCATGAAAATAAAATAGAAAATACCGAGCACGATAAAAGTTTGCGCCACACCGGTGGAATCGGCGCTGCTGAAAGCATTCATTAATGCTACCGATAAAGGCGACGCAAGCATCGCACCGCCGCCGAATCCCATAATGGCCAAACCGGTTGCCATGCCGGGTTTATCGGGAAACCATTTCATTAACGTCGATACCGGCCCGATATATCCCAAACCCAAGCCTACGCCGCCAAGTACGCCGTTACCGAGATACAGCAACCACAGGTTATGGGTGTAAACCCCTAGTGCCGACACAAAAAAACCCAAGCTGAAACAACAGGCTGCCACAAACATCGCTTTACGCGGCCCTACCCGCTCCATCCAAGTGCCGAACAGCGCAGCCGATGCCCCCAGCACCGCCAAAGCAATGCTGAACACCCAACCTACCGTGGTCAGCTTCCAATCATCGGGCGCAGACTCGGTGATACCGATGATTTTAGTAAGCGGGGCATTGAATACGGAATAGGCATAAATCTGCCCGATAGACAAATGAACCGCCAACGCCGCAGGCGGCACCATCCAGCGATTGAAACCGGGCGGGGCTACGGTGTTGGCTTTATCTAGAAAAGACATAACATTCCTTTGATTTGAAGTGTGTATGAAGAAACCTTTGTAAGACTTTCAGATGTGGATGCGGCTCAAGACGGAGCAGCATAGCGAGTACAGACATATTCAAATACCAGGCTAAACGGGCGGGCAGCGCACAACAAGGCTTCATTAAATCTGAAATACAGCTGCCCGCCACTAAGCCATTGAAGTGTGAAACAGAATCGGTTTCGTGCTGTGTACTGTCTGTACAGTCTGCGGCCTGCTGCCTATCAGAAATAAGTTTGTTTGCTGTATTTCGTCCATACCGTTTTATCAGGCGCGTATTTTATCAAAACACGGGCTTTTCTTAACGAAAAGGAAAAGTGATTTTATTTGCAGCCGTATATTCATCAAATTCATGCAGCCCAAACCTTTAATCCTGTTTTTGACTTTGCCCGACGGCATTCAGCCGCAAGCCTGTGCTTTCCGCGAGATTTGGCCGTCTGAAACTTCTTACTTTCGGAAGGGTCAGATTATGGTTCAGACGGCCTGATATATTGACTATACTTATATCTTGTATGCTGATTGCTGCTTTGTATTCAAAATATTTTATTGACTATGGGCATATGCAATAAAATCCCGTTTGAATAAAAAAGACGAAAAACTGTAACATTATTTCCAAGTATGGTTATGTAAAGCTTATCGCTTACAAACTTTACTTTCACTTAAATTAAAATTACGTTATATTACATTTCAATAAATACTGTCTTTTACTACTGTTATTAACCCTTACAGATATCACCCCCGAAAGGATACTTTATGCAAACACAAGCCGTTATCGACCATATCGTCGGCTGGCTCAAAGACTACGCAGCCAAAGCCAAAGCCAAAGGTTTGGTAGTGGGCGTGTCGGGCGGTGTCGATTCTGCGGTCGTATCTATTTTGGCCGCCCGTACCGGCCTGCCTGTATTGGTGCTCGATATGCCCATCCGCCAAAAAGCAGATCAAAGCAGCCGCTCCAAAGCCCATATCGAAAACCTGCACCAACGCTTTCCCAACGTAAAAAGCATGCTTGTCGATCTAACCCCCACATTCGACACTTTTGCCGAAACGGTAGAAGTCAGCGAAAGCGACTATCCATCCAAACAACTGGCTCTGGCCAACGCCCGCTCGCGCTTGCGTATGCTCACGCTTTATTACTACGCGCAAATCAACGGCTTTTTGGTAACGGGCACCGGTAACAAGGTGGAAGATTTCGGCGTTGGCTTTTTCACCAAATACGGCGACGGCGGCGTCGATATCAACCCCATCGGCGACTTACTGAAAACGCAGGTTTACCAACTTGCCTCAGCACTCAATGTAATCGAATCGATTCAGGTGGCCGCACCCACCGACGGCTTGTGGGACACCGACCGCACCGACGAAGAACAGATGGGCGCCAGCTATCCCGAGCTGGAATGGGCCATGAGTGTGTACGGCTGGAACCGCCCCGAAGATTTCGAAGGCCGCCAGCGTGAAGTGCTGGAAATCTACACCCGCCTGCACCAAGCCATGCAGCATAAGGTTAATCCGATTCCGGTATGCCACATTCCGAATGATCTGCTGTCTTAACGGCAAAGCCTGAGCAGCCCTTTTTCACAACCGTTCGAGCATCATCCGATTCAAATAACCGAGGCCGTCTGAAAAAAGCTTTTCAGACGGCCTCGGTCTATCAACGGTCTATGACCCGACGTAGTTAATCAACATCATTATTAAAATTCAAGCGGATTAGCGATATCGGGATGGCGTTACAGAGATTCCGCTTTTTTCAAACCTTTGGCACGAACGGTGGCAATCGTACCGTCAATCCCTTTTTGTTTGATTAAGTCGTTGAACTGATTGCGGTAAACCGTAACCATGCTCACGCCGTCCACACGGATGTTATACACCTTATAAACCGAGCCGACTTTGTAAAACTGATAGGAAACTTCATATTTTTTTCCGCTCGGCGTAACGATTTCGCTGTAAGCATCCACTTTGTTTTTGCCGTTATCCACCATTTTCGGCAGCACTTTTACTTGGGCTTTTTCCGCCCCCATCAAAGCTGACCGCGCATACATGGCGATAATCATTTCTTTAAATGCCGAAATAAATTCGGTTTTCTGCTTGGGAGAAAACTCTTTCCACGGCAGGCCGACTGCCAATGCGGAAATACGCTGGTAATCGAGATAATTGTCGGCATAGCGTTCAATCTGTTTGATTTTCTGTTGTTCGCTCAAGCCTTTGTTACGAACAACTTTCAATACAGCATCAATGTTCTGTTGAAGTTGTGCCTGTGCAGGGTGCTGCTGGGTTTGGGCGGCGGCATAAGGTGCCACCACTGCAACAGGTACGGCAAATAATGCGGCCGTTAGCGTTTTCATTTTATTCCTTTCAACTTTCGATTCAATAGGATAAATCAGGTTCACGGCGCATTTAACTATGAATCGGCGTAAGCAAACTTTAAAAACTGCAAAATCTTATGCCCTTTCAATCAAACCCGGGTGATGGCGCACCACAGCTTAGTAACCCACCGTATTATCGGCCGTCTGAAAAAAACGGAGGCATTTTGTACCTCCGCTTTTTTCAGACGGCCTTAGTTTCGAGATAGGCGCGCAACTTGTTTTCGTCTAAAAACCAATGGCAGATTTCCATATCGCCGTCGAGCAGCACGGGCACAAGTTCGTTGTATTTTTCTTCCAGCACGGGATCGTTATCCACATCAACGATATCCAACCCAAAGCCGTATGCTTCTTGATAAGGTTTTAAAGCATCCAGCATTTTGTGGCACAAACTGCAATATTCGCGGAACATCAAAGTTAGCCGCCATCCGTTTTGTGTTGAAGGTTCAAGCGGCTTCATGCGGCAACCTCTTTTTTCTTGCGCGGTTTGCGGCGGCGTTTGCGCTTGGCTTCGTCACCCGATGCGGCACCCTGCCCTTGCCGGGCTGCGGTCATCTCCAAACGGGCGGTATCGTCTGCGTGTTGGAACGCCGTCCACCATTGTCCCAGCTCAGGGTCTGCATTGCCCGTTTCGGCACGCAACAGCAGGAAATCGTAAGCTGCCCGAAAGCGTTGCTGAGCCAACAGGCGGTGCGGCCGGGCGCCGCGGCGGTTTTCAAATTGCGGCTGCAACTGCCAGATTTCCCTCATGGTAGCCGAAAAACGCTGAGGAACACCCCAGCCTTTTTCCATATCGCGCAGATCGTTAATGGCCTGAGTTAATGCCGGCGCGGGCTTTTGACCGTTTTTCATGTTTTTTTGCCAGCGTGCATTCAGTTGCGGCCACATCACGGCAGCCAACACAAAACCCACAGACACCGATTTATCTGCACGCAAACGTTCATCGGTATTGCGCAGGGCGGCGGCGGTGATGCTCCGTTCGTCTTTTGCCGCATTCAGCAAAGCCGTTAAAATCGGATGAATGTTTTCCTGCACCCCGAGCTTTTCAAATTGAGCCAAACACACCGAAGCATAGCCTGAAAACAGCAGCTTCATGATTTCGTCAAACAAACGTGCCACCGGTTCTTGTTTCAGACGGCCTGCATATTCGGCAATCGGCGCGGCGGTTTCCTGCTCGACATCAAAACCGAGCTTGCCCGACAAGCGCACCGCACGCAACACGCGCACGGGGTCTTCTTGATAGCGTTCGGCAGGATTGCCGATCATCACCAATTTTCGCGCCGCAATATCGGCCACGCCGTGATGAAAATCGATAATCTGCTGGCGGATCGGATCGTAATACAGAGCGTTGCAGGTAAAATCGCGGCGCATCGCATCTTCTTCCATCGAACCGTAGGCATTATCTTTCATAATGCGGCCGTGTTCGTTGTGCAATACTTTGCCGCCGCTGCGGAATGTAGTAACTTCAATGGTTTCCGGACCGATCATCACATGCACGATCTGAAAGCGGCGGCCGATAATACGGCTGCGGCGGAATACTTTGCGTATCTGCTCGGGCGTGGCATTCGTTGCCACATCGAAATCCTTAGGCTCCATGCCCAACAGCAAATCGCGCACCGCGCCGCCGACCACATAGGCTTCAAAACCTTCGTTGTGCAAACGGCGAACCACTTTTTCAGCGGCAAAACTCAACATATCGGCACTGATGCGGTGGCCGGAAAACGGAATCACTTCTTTACGCGCACGTGGTTTTCCCGATTTGCCGGGCAAAACCTTGTACAGCCATTTCTTCAACATAAATCAATCAACCATTTCAAAACCATGCCGTCTGAAACACCTGAACCTTTGCAGAAAAGCCTGCATACAAGCCTTTCTGCAAAGGTTTCAGACGGCCACGGTAAAAAGCCTGAAAAAACAAACCGCGTATTATACCCGATTGAAATTCAGCGTGCTGTTTTCCCGCAAACCTGGAAACAATACGCAAAGTTGTGCAGCACACCGAACACAATTTTTTGGCACGCCCTATTTTGCACCGATGGCAGACGATGCCTGTTGCCTTCACCGATTCATTTTTAAGCTATAATATTGATTATGTAACAAACACCACATCCGATAAGGAGAACACAATATGTACCACTACAAATCAGATGCCACAAAATTTCTCGAAGAATACATCGAACAACACCCCGAAGAAGCGCAACAACGCCTGAAAAACCGCGGCTTGTTGTGGGATGTCGAATTAAATCCCGAAGAACAAGCCGGATACGAAGCGGCCAAACTGCCCAAAAAACCCTACGCCTACCAGCCCGACTGATTTTTCAGACGGCCTTGCTTGCAATATGGCAACCCACATACACAATACCGATCCGAAGCTGGGTGCGTATCTCAACAGTATCGGCGAAGCCGAGCATCCTGCTTTGACCGCTTTGCGTGAACGCATGCAAACACACCGGCTCGGCAAAATGGCTATCGCCCCTTCGCAGGCATCATTGCTGACCTGGCTGGCCAGACTGATGCGCGCCGAGCGTTATTTGGAAGTCGGTGTGTTTACCGGTTACAGCAGCACGGCCATGGCATTGGCCTTGCCGTCTCACGGCACCATTACCGCCTGCGACATCAACGTTACCTTTACCGACATCGCACGCGAAACCTGGCAGGCGGCAGGCATAGCACACAAAATCACGCTGCATCTGCAACCGGCCTTATTAACATTAGACGACCTGATCAGCGCAGGCGAATCGGAAACTTACGACATTGCCCTGATTGATGCAGACAAACCGCCCACCCCTGAATATTACGAACGCTGTTTGCAGTTGGTGCGTAGCGGCGGCGTTATTGCCATCGACAACGTGCTGCTCGGCGGTCGCGTTTTACAGCCCGTTCATGCCGACAGCCCGCCGGCTCACAGCATCTTACAGGCGTTTAACGAAAGCCTGCCGCAAGACGGCCGTATCATTCCGATCACGCTTCCGGTGGGCGACGGTTTAACCCTTTTGCTTAAAAAATAATGCGAGGTCATGATGAATATACCAAACAAACTTATTTTTGATGCAAGACAGCAAACCGCAAAAAATACAAGCAGCACCTCAAAACACAGCAACGACGTAGCAAAATTTAAGTTTATTTACGATATCCGATTATCCGCCCCGTTATTCAGCATCTTGTTACTGAGTGCCTGCGCAGGCATCACAACTTCTGCACCGCACACCGACCATCAGCCCAACCAAGCAGATGCCATCCCCTATCCCGAACCTGACACACAATTTCAAATCAATAACTTAGGCATCAAAATCGCCCGCCTCGAAAAAGAAGTCGACAGTTTGAAAACCAGAGTGCGCCAACTCGAACGCCGCCCTGCCGCCAACCGCTCCCATACCAAACCGCCTGTGCGCACGCAAACCAATACGGTTGCGGCGGAACCTCCCCGCTCGGCCACCCAAACCAACCAATACGAACAGGCTTTACAGCACTATCAAAAAGGCAATTACGCCGCTGCCGTGGCATTACTCAAAGGCGTTGACGGCGGAGGAAACGGCGGCGAAACCGACCGCCAAAGCATGTATCTGCTGATGCAGAGCCACCAGCGTTTAGGTAATTGCGAGTCTGTTATCAACATAGGCAACCGCTTTGCCAACCGCTTCCGCACCTCGCCACAGGCCGCAGAAGCCCTTTTTAGCGTAGGCTCATGCCAATACCGCATGCAACAGCAGGATATCGCCCGAGACACTTGGCGAAAATTGATTCAAATGTATCCTGAAAGCGCTTCGGCCAAACGTGCATACACAGAATTGAAAAAACGCTGATACGGCCAAACTATCCCGCCGTAAAACAGACAACAATATTCCAACCTTTTATTCACAAGGAAAACATATGATACAGGTAGGCATCATTATGGGCAGCAACAGCGATTGGCCGGTTATGCAGCATGCGGCACAATTTTTAAAAGATTTCGGTGTGGAATTTGAGGCCCGCGTCGTTTCGGCACACCGCACGCCCGATTTGATGTTTGAATATGCCGAAACAGCCCGTGAGCGCGGCATCAAAGCCATTATTGCCGGAGCCGGCGGAGCAGCCCATCTGCCCGGTATGGTAGCCGCAAAAACCACCGTTCCGGTATTGGGCGTACCGGTGCCGAGCAAATACCTGCGCGGCGAAGATTCGCTGCTGTCTATCGTGCAGATGCCCAAAGGCGTGCCTGTTGCCACGTTTGCCATCGGAGAAGCCGGTGCCGCCAATGCCGCGTTATTTGCCGTTTCCATGTTGGCGAACGACAACCCCGAATTGGCTCAGAAACTTGCCGCATTCCGCGAAAAACAGGAACAAACCGTATTGGCGATGGATTTGCCCGCTGCTGAATAAGCTGTTAAACCTGTAAAAATGATTCAGACGGCCTCAACCGCTTAATGTTACATTCGGTTGGGGCCGTCTGAATTGTGTGGTTCGCACTTATAACTTAACTGATTAACCATGCTTTCATAGAAGCAAGATGCACCGCCCTGCGGCTATATTAATAATGTATTGATTCTTAAAAAATACGCATTATTCCTGCCAGCGTTTGAAAATCAGTGAAGTATTCACGCCGCCGAATGCGAAGTTGTTGTTCATCACATAATCGGTATGGATTTCACGTCCTTCTCCGCGGATATAATCTACCTTGCCGCACAACGGATCGATATTTTCCAAATTAATGGTAGGGGCAAACCAGTTGCCGTTCATCATTTCTATTGAAAACCAAGATTCCAGCGCACCGCACGCACCTAAAGTGTGGCCGAAGTAGCTTTTTTGCGAACTCATGGGAATGTGGCCGAAAACCGCTTCGGTAGCCAATGTTTCGGCAATATCCCCTTTTTCGGTAGCCGTACCGTGCCCGTTAACGTAACCCACTTGTTCGGGGCGTATGCCCGCATCTTTCAAAGCCAACTCCATGCAGCGGCGCATGGTATTTTTTTGGGGCTGGGTTACATGCGAGCCGTCGCTGTTGGCTCCGTATCCGACAATTTCGGCATAAATCTTCGCGCCTCGGGCTTTGGCATGTTCCAATTCTTCCAAAACCAAAATGCCCGCGCCTTCTCCGATAACCAAGCCGTCGCGCCCCGAGTCATAAGGGCGGGGCGTGGCTTCGGGTTCGTGATTGCGGCGGCTGGCAGCGTAAAGCGAATCGAAAACATACACTTCAGAAGGGCAAAACTCTTCTCCGCCGCCCGCCAGCATCATCTCTATCATGCCGTATTTGATTGCTTCGTAAGCATAACCTATGCCTTGGCTGCCGGAAGAACACGCACTTGAAGTGGGGATAATGCGGCCGGTGAGTCCGAAAAAAATGCCGATATTGGCTGCGGTTGTGTGCGGCATCATGCGCACATAAGTATTGGCGCTGAAATTTCGCGAAGAGCCGGTTAACAGCAATTCACCGATATCGCGGATATCTTTGGTGCTGCCGGTTGACGAGCCGCAGGCAACACCCATGCGGCCGTCTTTAATGGTTTCATCACCCAAAAGGCCGGCATCGGCCAAAGCCTGCTCCGCAGCATCAACGCACAGATAAGACACGCGCCCCATGCTGCGCAGCTGTTTGCGCGTCCAATGTGCGGGCGGCGCATATTCGGGAACCGGTGCGCCCAAATGGGCTTCCAAATCGGGAAACCGTTCTTGCCAGCCCATGTTGACCACTGCATTGCGCTTACGTTTGAAGGCCGTCTGAACAGTAGGCCAGTCGCGGCCGAAAGCCGTAATACCGCCTACGCCTGTAATCACTACCCGTTTCAACACAAACCCCCGTTTACTGCAATGACCTGCCGCGTGATATAGGCGGCTTTTTCATCCATCAAAAAGCGTACTGCATGGGCCACTTCTTCCGGCTTCCCCATGCGGGCTGCCGGTACGGCTTTTAATATTTCTTCAACCGGCACGTTTGAATCGATAATTTCGGTATCAATCAAGCCGGGAGCAACGCAGTTGACGGTAATATTGCGTTTGGCCAATTCAACCGCCAATGCTTTGGCAGCGCCGATGATGCCGGCTTTAGACGCGCTGTAATTCACTTGGCCGCGGTTGCCGGCAATGCCTGATACCGAAGACATACACACGATGCGCCCGGCTTTGCGGCGGCGTATCATCGGCATGATTACGGGGTGCAAAACGTTATAAAAGCCGTCCAAATTGGTGCGCAACACTTGATCCCAGTCTTCATCTTCAAAAGCAGGGAACGCATTGTCGCGCGTTAAACCGGCATTCAGCACCACGCCGTAATAAGCGCCGTTGGCTTCGATATCGGCCGTCAGGATTTCCCGCGCCTGTTGGCGGTCGGATACGTCGAACTGCAATACGCGTGCTTGTCTGCCCAATGCGCGTATTTCTTCGGCAACAGCTTCTGCTTCTTCGCGACGGCTGCGGCAGTGCACCACAATATCGTAGCCGTCTTCAGCCAGCCCCAAGGCAACGGCCTTGCCTATGCCGCGGTTGGAGCCGGTAATTAAAATGTTTTCGCTCATGCGTTTTCCTGTGTGGGAAGTCGAGTGTTTTGATTAAGATGCGAATTGTAACAGGAATGCCCGAAAGCGTGAGTATGGTGTTGGCGTGATGTGGGAATTTGAGGCCGTCTGAAAGCAAACTATGTGAGCTTCGCTAAAACGAGCTTCGCGAGTTTCGCTAAAGCGAACTGTGTGAGCTTCACCCAAACCCGCCAAGCAGGTTTCGCTAAAATGTATTTTGCTGTTTTCAGTTATAATACACACCTGTTTGATTTCTCCGCCCGTGCTTTTACGAGGCCGTCTGAATAACTGTGAAAGCTGTCCGACAATACCGCCGCTGGTGGCGTTACCACACCCTGCAACGTCATATGGCCCTCCCCGCCCATACGCTCGACTGCCCCGAATGCGGGCAGCGTATGGAATTGCCGCGTTTGCATCAGGGGCAGGAAGCGCATTGCCCCAATTGCGGCTATGAGGTGGTGGAAGTGGAGAAAAACCCGTATATCGCGCCTTTGGCCTATGCAACGGCTTCTTTGGTGTTGATGGGTTTCGTTTACACGATGATGTTTGTTACGGTTACGATGGCGGGCGTAACGTCTATCCAGTCACTGCCGTCGATGATGAAAAAGCTGATTCTGCTTGATTTCGGTTTCTTGGCGGAAGTGATGTTTGTGCTCACATTCGGCACGCCGCTGCTTTTTTTACTGTTGTGTCTTTATGTGTACACGGCTTTGTGGCAAGACAAGGCTTATCCGGGATTGCGCACGGCAACGCGCACTTTGGTGCGTTTAAGGCACTGGATTATGGTGGACGTATTTTTCATTTCTACGCTGGTGGCACACATCAAACTTTCTTCTGTTGCAGAAGTCGAATACGGTGCGGCGTTTTATTTGATGTTCGGCTTGGCCGTGCTGCTGATCCGCACTTCCGTGTCGATTCCACAACATTGGGTATATTATAAAATCCACCGCATTTTAGGCAGAAACACCATTCAGACGGCCTCGGAAGAGCGGGTGTGTTGCAGCCGCTGTCTTTATTTCCGCAACCGCGAAGAGCCTACCTGCGGCGTGTGCGGTGCCGATCTGTATGAGCGCCGCCCCAAAAGCATTGCCGTGTCGATGGCTTTCTTAATGGCCGCCGTCGTGCTGTATATTCCGGCCAACCTTCTGCCGATTATGATTTCATCCAATCCCACCACGGTGCAGATCAACACCATTCTCAACGGCATCGTGTATATGTGGGACGAAGGCGACAAACTGATTGCCGCGATTATCTTCAGTGCCAGCATTTTGGTACCCGGTGCGAAAATCGTTTTGCTGCTGGTTTTGAACCTGAGTGCACGCTACGGCCTGCCTGCCGGTGCCAAAACCATGCTGCGGATTTACCGCTTTACCGAATCCATCGGCAAATGGTCGATGATTGATATTTTCGTCATCATTATTTTAATGAGTTCTTTCCACACCCATGTGGCACGGGTTGTGCCGGGGCCGGCCGCAGTATATTTCTGTTTGGTTGTGCTGCTGACCATGCTTTCCGCTTATTTTTTCGACCCGCGTTTATTGTGGGACAAAGCCCGTAACCACCAAGCCAACATCAAGAGGCCGTCTGAAAAGCTGACGGTAAAACACGCCGAATATGAATAACCACCATCAAAACGAATATAAACCCGTGCCTGCCGTGGTGCGCAAAACCAATGTATTTACCTCTGTTATCTGGCTGATACCCTTAATCGCCTTTTTGGTAGGCGGTTGGCTGCTGATGAAGGAAATCCGTAACAGAGGGCCTGAAGTGACGCTGCTGATGGACAGTGCGGACGGCATCGAAGTCAACAATACGGTTGTTAAAGTATTGAGCGTGGAAGTCGGCCGCGTAACCCGCATCGGTCTGCAACACGACCGCAAAGGCGTAGAAGTTACCGTACGTTTAACCGCCGATGCCAAAGACATGATGCGCAAAGACACCCAATTTTGGGTGGTAAAACCGCGCATCGACGAAAGCGGTATTTCCGGGTTAACCACGCTGGTGTCCGGCTCTTACATTGCCTTCACCCCCGGTAAAAGCGAAGAAACGCAATACCGCTTCGAAGTGTCGGACATTCCGCCGATTACCGCCATCGGCCAGCACGGCCTGCGCCTGAAACTGGTGGGCAAAAACGACAAAATGATCAGCGTAGGCAGCCCTGTTTTGTATGAAGACTTCAGCGTCGGCGTAGTGGAAAGCGCATCGTTCGACCCCAACGAACAAACCGTCAACTACACCATATTCATCACCAGCCCCAACGACAAACTGGTCGGCAAAAACAGCCAATTCTGGCTGCAAAGCGGCATCAATATCGAAGCAACCGGCGGCGGTGTGCGTATAGAATCCGCCCCGATTCCGGCTCTGCTTTCCGGAGCGATTGCCTTCTCAAGGCCTGTGGGCGGTGAAAAAGGGCAGCCCCCCTCGAATGGAGACACTTTCACGGTATACAGCAACCGCAGCGAAGTAGACAACCTTCCCGGCGAGCGCGCTTTATATTACACCGCCTTCTTCAAACAAAGCGTGCGCGGGCTGAGTTCAGGCTCGCCGGTAGAATACAAAGGCATCAATATCGGCGCCGTAGCCGATGTGCCTTATTTCGCTCCCAACGACAGCCTGAAACTGTTTGATAACGGTTGGATTCCCGTACGCATCCGCATCGAACCCGACCGCTTGGAAATCAATGCCGATGCGCAAAGCAAAGAATATTGGCGCAACCGTTTTCAGACGGCCTTAAACAAAGGGCTGACCGCCACCCTGTCTTCAGACAATCTGCTCACCGGCAGTAAAATGATCGAACTCGACGACAGCCCGTCAAACGGCCCCAAACTCAAACCTGTGGCCGATTACAACGGAAATGTCGTGATAGCCAGCCGCAACGGCGGTTTGGACAATCTGCAAGACCAACTCGGCAACTTATTGGAAAAATTCAACAAATTGCCGCTTGACAAAACCGTGGGCGAATTAAACGGATCTTTGCGCGAATTGAGAGCAACGCTCAACTCGGCCAACGCACTACTCGGCAAACCGCAAACCCAAAATATTCCCAACGAATTGAATAAAACCCTGCACGAACTGCGCCAAACCCTTAAAGGCATATCGCCGCAATCGCCTTTATACAGCGACGTTCAAACCACCCTGCAAAGCATAGATAAAACATTGAAAGATGCCCAACCGGTGATCAATACCTTAAAAGAAAAACCCAACTCTTTAATTTTCAACAGCAATGTTAAAGACCCCATACCGAAAGGAAGCCGCTGATGCGTAAACTCACCATAACCGGCGCCCTACTCGCCCTGAGTGCATGCGCCACTTCCGTGCCGCTATATTTCACCTTGCCCGACAGCCAATACAGCCATCCGGGCAGAAGCCTGAACGAAGTTGCCGTGCGCGTTTACCTTGCCGAACCGCTCAATAACGGCGGTTTGGTTTACCAAACCGATGCCTACCATGTTAACTTCGCCCGCAACCATTTATGGGCAGGTGCGCTCGATAATGCTTTAGCTTCGGGATTCAGCAACAAAATGAACAGGCTCAACCCGCGTTATACGTTTGTGCCCGCGGCACGAAGCAACAGTTCGCAGATACTGAAAATTTACATAGAGGCATTTCAAGGCAGCTATGAAGGCAAAACATTGGTCAGCGGTTATGCACTGTGGCCCAACGGCGAAAGCCGCCCGTTTCATGTTGAAACCGAGCAGCAAGGCGACGGCTACACGGCTATGGTTGAATCTTTAAACCGCGGTTTGGAGCAAGCATCGCAAGCAGTCGCCCGTTAAGCTTTTTTCAGACGGCCTGAATGCTGCATTATTCCTACTCTTACGGGCACGAATCCAATAAAATATGCAAAATATTTGAAACGGGCCGGCAAACAATCGCCTAATCCCGTTTCAACCGAACAATTTGAAGTGAATAAACAGAATCTTGATAAGGTTTGGTTTACCAACTTATTGTGTAGCAATAATTAATTTAGACAGAGTCCAATGAAATCAATTATCCAAGACCTCCAATCCCGCGGTTTAATCGCGCAAACCACCGATGCCGAAGCCTTAGACGCTTTATTAAACGAACAAAAAATCGCTTTGTATTGCGGTTTCGACCCTACTGCCGACAGCCTGCATATCGGCCACTTGCTGCCGGTATTGGCTTTGCGCCGTTTCCAACAGGCCGGCCATACGCCGGTGGCTTTGGTGGGCGGTGCAACCGGCATGATCGGCGATCCGAGTTTCAAAGCGGTTGAGCGCAGTTTGAATACGGCTGAAACCGTGGCGGGTTGGGTGGAAAAAATCCGTAACCAGCTCAAGCCGTTTTTGAGTTTCGAGGGCGACAATGCCGCGATCATGGCCAACAACCACGATTGGTTCGGCGGCATGAACTGCTTGGATTTCCTGCGCGACATCGGCAAGCATTTTTCTGTGAATGCGATGTTGAACAAAGAATCGGTGAAGCAGCGTATCGAGCGCGACGACGTGGGCATTTCGTTTACCGAATTTGCTTACGCGCTGCTGCAAGGCTATGACTTTGCCGAATTGAACAAACGCCACGGCACGGTGCTGCAAATCGGCGGCTCCGACCAATGGGGCAACATCACCGGCGGTATTGATTTGTGCCGTCGCCTCAACAAGGTAACGGCTTACGGCCTGACTTTGCCGTTGGTAACGAAATCAGACGGCACGAAATTCGGCAAAACCGAAGGCGGCGCGGTGTGGTTGGATGCGCAAAAAACTTCGCCTTACCAGTTTTACCAATTCTGGCTGAAAGTAGCCGATGCTGATGTGTATAAATTCTTGAAATACTTCACGTTCTTGTCGGTTGAAGAAATTGATGCCATCGAAGCGAAAGACAAAGCCAGCGGTGTGAAACCGGAGGCGCAGCGTATTCTGGCGGAAGAAATGACCCGCCTGATTCACGGCGAAGAGGCTTTGGAAGCGGCACAACGCATTTCTGCCAGCTTGTTTTCCGGCGACGAAAGCAGCTTAACCGAAAGCGACTACGCACAGCTCGCTTTGGACGGCTTGCCCGCGTTTGAGGTATCAGGCCGTCTGAATGTGGTGGAAGCCTTGATTACTGCGGGTTTGGCCAAGTCAAACAAAGAAGCGCGCGAGTTTGTGAAAAACAAAGCGGTTTTGCTCAACGGAGAAACGGCCGCGTTCAACAACCCCGAACACGCCGCAGAAAAACCCGATGATGCCTACCTGATTACCGACGAACACAAACGTTTCGGCAAATACACGATTATCCGCCGTGGCAAACGCAATCATGCTTTGTTGGTGTGGAAATAAACCGTATTAACCGATAACAGGCCGTCTGAAAACAGCATGAATGATTTTTCAGACGGCCTGCAAACTTTTGTTTGCTTTAAATATGATTCTTCATCCCCGTCAACCGCTTCTTTTATGAAAGCCTGCCATGCCTGAATTACCCGAAGTTGAAACCACGCTGCGCGGCATCCGCTCCCATATCGAAAACCAAACCGTTGCCGATGTTGTGGTGCGCCAAGCCAAACTGCGTTTGCCGGTAACGCCTGATTTGGCCGGTATTCTTCATGCGCAAAAAGTATTAAGCTGCACCCGGCGTGCAAAATATTTGCTGATTCATTTTCCCGCAGGCATATTGCTGATTCACTTGGGTATGTCGGGCAGTTTGCGTATTTTCACGGCGGAACATCCCCTTATCGAACATGCGGGCAAGCATGATCATGTGGATATCAGGTTTGAAAACGGCACGGTTCTTCGCTATCACGATCCGCGCCGTTTCGGTATGGTGGTATGGTTTGCCAGCGCCGCCGAGCACCATCCGTTATTGGCATCGCTCGGGCCCGAGCCGTTGGAAAGCGGATTCGATGCGGCTTATCTGCACGCAAAACTGAGTACGCAAAAACGCGCCGTGAAACTGGCCTTGATGGACAATGCCGTGGTGGTAGGCGTGGGTAATATTTATGCAAACGAAAGCCTTTTCAAATCAGGCATTTCGCCCAAACGCCCAGCCAACCGAGTGTCTGAAGAAGAATGCGTCGAGCTGGTGGATAACATACGGGCGGTGCTGATGCGGGCCATCGAAACCGGCGGCAGCACGCTGCGCGATTTTGTCGACAGTGAAGGCAAGAGCGGTTACTTCCAGCAGGAATACACGGTTTACGGCCGCCACAACCAAGCTTGCGTAAGGTGCGGCGGTTTGATTATGAAAGAAACCATCGGCCAACGCGGTACGTTTTATTGCCCGAATTGCCAAAAGTAATTTCAGACGGCATCACATATAAAATCCCGGCCGTTTATCAACCGATCAACTGATTTTTACAATATTTTTTTCTCTCATCAAACTGCTTCTCACATCAGGCGGGAAACAGCAGCAACTGTTATATAGTCAATCCACTTATCGGGTTTGACTTGAGCATCTTGAGTTTCAGCAAGTTTGGGAGATACTCGGGCCAAGCCCGAGTATGACGTATGTCCTATTTTTAAGTGGATTGACTATACCCGCCCTGCTCCCAGCCGCCGCCCAACGCCTTATACAAACCGATCAGCATCCGAGCGCGTGCCAGTTGCGATTGAATCAGGTTTTCCCGCATCGCTTCTTCGTTCAGGCGTGCGGTGAGGGCGTTATCGAGCGTTTTCTGGCCGTATTTAAACAGTTTTTCGGCATCGCCCGCCTGTTTTGCCGCCTGTTTGTGCGCGGTAACCAGCAAGGTGTTTTGGCGGGTGAGCGCGCTGTGTGCTTGATATGCGCTGTCCACTTCGCCGAGGGCTTTGAGGATGTTTTGGTCGTATTGCAATAAGGCCGTCTGAAGCCGTGCATCGGCGGCGGCGATATTGGCTTTGATGCGTCCGTTGGTGAAAATCGGCACTTTGATGCCTGCTTTGATTAAGCTGCCCCAGCCTTTTAAATCGCTGTCGCTGTCGATACTGATGGTGCCCCTGCCCAAAAATTCGATGGTAAAACGCGGCAGCAAATCGGCTTTGGCGCTGGCGAGCTTGGCGGCGTAGGCGTTCACTTGTGCGGCATGGGCGCGGATGTCGGGACGGCGTTCGAGCAGCCCTTGCGGGGTTTGGCCGCTCGGGGCGGCGGGTTGCGTGATTAAGATGTTGACGCTGCTTTCAGGCAGGGCAAATGTTTGCGGGGTTTGGCCGGTAAGCACGGCGATACTGCGCACATGGGCGGCGTATTCCGATTCGATGGTGCTTTGTTTGGCGCGTAAAGCAGTAAGTCGGGTGGCCACTTCGTCCACTTCATAAGCGGTAACGTGGCCTGCTTTGAAACGGCCTTGCACATATTTCGCCAGCCGCTCCACGGTGGCGATACTGCGGTTGACTGATTTCAAACGCTCTTGGGCGGAGCGGGCTTGCAGATAATGCTCGGCAATTTCGCCACCGATCAGCACTTGCGTGCCGTACACTTCTTCCTGCCTGCCGAGTGCGGCATAAGCGGCGGCATCGGCATCGCTGCGTTTCTGCCCGAAAATATCCGGCTCCCACGACGCGGAAAAACCGCCCGTAAGACTGTTGCCTTTCAAGGTAAAACGCTCGCCCGCCAAATCGGCAGCCTGCGGAATCCTGTCCAACAAGGAGCGCGCTTCGTCGCTCAGCGGGTTGCTGATGCGGGCGTTGAGACGCGATGCTTCCGCGCCCGCGCCGACCGTCGGGCCTTTGTCGGCATCGGCCAAGCGCTCAATGGCGCGCGCTTCGTTCAAACGGCTGCGGGCGATTTGGATATCGTGGTTTTGCTGCAAACCTTGTTCGATTAAGCGGCTGAGTACGGGGTCGTTCCAATGCTGCCACCAACGGCCGATTTCCGCGCTGCCGCGCGCCGCTTCCGCTTGGCTGAAGGCTTGCGGAATATCGATTTTGCTGTCGAGCGGCACAACGGTGCTTTTGCAGGCGGCGAGCATCAAAGCCGCTGACATACTGACGTAAAAATGTTTCAGGCTGATATTCATAAAGGCTTTCTTTAAAAGTTTCGGCAGGCATTCTATATCGAGGCCGTCTGAAAAGCCGGCTGCCTGCGTGTTTCCATCCAATCTTCATTGAAAGAATATTTCAATCAATCGTTTAGTGATATTGATATAAAACAAATATCATCAGCTTACCGCTTCTTCACAGAAACTAAATAACGGCTTTTGCCGTCTTGTTGAGCAGACGGCTGCATTTTGCATGTTGCCGCTTTCGCGCTGTTTTACGTCTAACCTACTCAAGGAAAGGAAGAAAACATGGCCCGCACACTCTGCTCTTCTAAGGTCAACCGTAAAGTGATTCTATGGACTACCCTCATCGGCGGTTTTTTCAGCTCGCTGGTGAAATGGGGTTCCGAAGTGAATATGCCGCCGCGTATGCCGGGAGAAATTTCTCCGCCGGGTGCCAATATCGACGCATGGCTGGGTTGGCTCGGCTTCAACCAGCACTCTCTTGATTATATGTATCAAGGCAACAGCGTGTTGGGGGCGGTAACGCTTTACCACTGGCTGTTTAGTTTTGTGTTTGCTTTTGTGTATGTGTGGGTTTCGGCTTATTGGCCGAAAATCCGCCTGTGGTATGGCGCGTTTTACGGCATCATCATTACCGTTGTCATGCACTGGCTGCTGATTCCCATGTTCGGTTTCCGCAATCCTGCCTATGCCGACGGCGCAACGGGTTGGGCGTGGAACCTCAATGCGGCGGAACACATCAGCGAAATTCTCGGCCATGTGTATTGGTCGGTGTCTATCGAAGTGTGCATGATTGCCGTGCTCGCTTATTACGCACGCCCGATTAAAGGCGATTGGGTTGAACGCTGATTCACCTGTTTCAAATGATCAGGCAGATATTCCAATCTGCCTGATTTTTTGTTTGAGATGATTTTTATCAGTTATGTTCAGACGGCATCTTAGCCCACAGCTTGCGCAAAAAAGATTTTATGGTTGTCGGGGTCTGTAATGCCGCAAGTCAGCACCACTTCCCAATCGTTAATGTCTCCGGCTTCAATACCGACACCGAGCAACGCTTTGCGGCAGGCGGCGATATCGTCCACGCCGATAATCACTTCTGCCTCAGCAATCGTACCGGAGTCTGTTAGTTGCAGCCACGCATTATCGGCAATACGCCATTCCGCCATATTTTCCATCGGCACCACATCCGGCTCGCCCAACCATGTTCGATACCACGCCAATGAGGTTTGAAAGTCAGATGCGTTGATTACGGAAACCAAACTGCTGGTTTTGAAAAGTTTCATGCTTTGTTCCTGTGTTATAGAAAATTGCGATTGTTTTTCAGACAGGCATTGCGCCTTCCCGTTCCAACAATGTGTTTTACTCCGTCAAACTGCCATATTAAGCCTCACAATTTGATATTTTGAACTTAGAGCGTTTAGTTATATAAGAATGCCGTACTTTGAATGTAAGTTGGAAGGTTCCCGGCTTTGATGCAGTTGATTATTTTCAGACGGCCTGCTTCATTGTATGGTTTTTGGAGGTTATAAAAAGACGATGCCCCTGTTTAAGCGTACTTAAACAGGGGCTCAATTCATTTCTGAATCTTTACGTCGCGGCACGTCTTTTCAGACGGCCTTATTGTAGCAACGGCTCTCATCTCGTAGTGCAACAATGAAGCTGATTCTAAGTGATGATAAAAACACTTGTCAAATATTTATTTCTTTACTATAAATAAGCGTATGTATTTTTTTATAAATCAAGATGAAACGGGAGGGGGAAGCAATGAAACAACAGCCGCAACGCTATATTTTGGGTTTGGATTTAGGTATTGCTTCAGTAGGCTGGGCCTTAATTTTAGTAGATGAAGAGGGAAATCCCATCGGCCTGCTGGATTGTGGGGTGCGCACGTTTGAACGGGCGGAAGTGCCGAAAACAGGCGATTCTTTAGCCTTGGCCCGCAGGCAAGCACGCAGTGTGCGCCGCCTAATTCGCCGTCGCGCCCACCGTTTGTTGCGTTTACGCCGCCTGCTAAAACGCGAAGGTGTTTTGAGTGCTGCCGACTTCAATTCAGACGGCCTGCCCAATCTGCCAATCGATACTTGGCAATTGCGTGTAGCGGGTTTAGAGAGAAAACTCACAAATCAAGAATGGGCGGCGGTATTACTGCATTTGGTCAAACACCGCGGTTATCTGTCGCAACGAAAAAGCGAAACCCAAACGGAAAATAAGGAATTAGGATGTCTTCTTGCCAGTGTGGCTAAAAACAGCAAATTATTATCAGAGAATGCCAATCAATACCGCACACCTGCCGAATTGGCGGTCAGATTATTTGCAGAACAATCGGGGCATTTACGCAATAAAGGCGGCGACTACACCCACACTTTCAACCGCTTAGATTTACAGAAAGAGCTGCATTTACTGTTTGAGCAACAACGTACATTCGGAAATCCGTTTGCTTCGGCAGAGTTGCAAAGCAAGGTTGATGGATTGCTAATGATGCAGCGCAGTGCCTTGCAGGGTGAAGCCGTGTTGAAAATGCTAGGGAAATGCACGTTTGAGCCTTCCGAATACAAGGCGGCGAAGCATACTTATTCTGCCGAAAGATTCATCTGGCTGACCAAACTCAATAATCTGCGTATCTTAGAAAACGGCACAGAACGCGCTTTAAACGAAGCCGAACGTAAATTATTGTTGGACGAGCCGTATAAAAAAGCCAAGCTGACTTATTCGCAAGCGCGCAAATTGCTGGATATGTCTCACGATGCCACATTCAAAGGATTGCGTTACGGCAAAGATTCAGAAGGCCTCAACGCGGAAAACGGCGCGTTAATGGAAATGAAAGCCTACCACAAAATCCGCACGGTATTGGACAAAGCCGGTTTAAAAGGTGAATGGGAAAACCGTATCCGCAATCCCGAAATACTGGATAAAATCGGCACGGCATTTTCACTCTACAAAACCGACGAAGATATTCAAGCGGCCTTAGCCGATTTAAGGCTACCTGAAAACGTGTTGAACGCACTATTGGCAGGTTTGAATTTTGATAAGTTTATCCAACTTTCGCTGAAAGCCTTAAGCAATATTATGCCTTTGATGGAGCGCGGCATACGCTATGACGAAGCCTGCAAAGAAGTTTACGGCGATCACCGCGCCTTGGCAGAATCGAAAAACCAAATGCTGTTGCCGCCTATTCCTGCCAATGAAATCCGCAACCCTGTGGTACTGCGCACACTCACGCAAACACGCAAAGTGATTAACGCGATTATCCGCCGCTACGGTTCGCCACAGCGGGTGCATATCGAAACCGCACGCGAGTTGGGCAAATCGTTTAAAGACCGCAAAGAAATCGAAAAACGTCAGGAAGAAAACCGTAAAGAACGCGAACGTGCGGCGGAACATTTTAAAGAATTGTTTCCACATTTTGCCGGGGAACCCAAAGGCGGCGATATTCTGAAACTGCGCCTGTATGAACAGCAACAAGGTAAATGCCTGTATTCCAGCATACCGATAGACTTAGGCCGTCTGAACGAAAAAGGCTATGTGGAAATCGACCACGCCCTGCCTTTTTCTCGCACTTGGGATGACAGCTTTAACAACAAAGTGCTGGTACTGGGCAGCGAAAATCAAAAAAAACGTAACCAAACACCTTACGAATATCTTGACGGAGCGAGCAACAGCCAACGCTGGCGCGAATTTCAGGCGCGGCTACAAGGCTGTCGTTTTTCTTATGCGAAAAAACAGCGTATTCAGACGGCCAAGTTGGACAGCAAAACCGAACAGGGCTTTTTGGAACGCAACCTGAACGACACCCGTTATATTGCCCGCTTTTTATGCGGCTTTATTGAAGAAAACCTACATCTGCAAGGAGAGGGAAAACGGCGTGTGTTTGCATCGAACGGCCAAATCACCGCCCTGCTGCGCGGTTTATGGGGCTTGAAAAAAGTACGGGAAGAAAACGACCGCCATCATGCGCTCGATGCCATCGTAGTCGCCTGCTCAACCGTTTCCATGCAGCAGAAAATCACCAAAGCTATGCAGCGGCGTGAAACTTTGGAAACTGTGGACACCGAAACCGGCGAAGTCAAAACCCGTATTCCGCAGCCGTGGGATTTCTTTCGTCAAGAAGTGATGATGCGGGTGTTCAGCGATACGCCGCATGAAGAGCTGGCAGAGAAATTAAGTGGCCGACCTGAAGCATTGCATGATTTCGTATCCCCTTTATTTGTCTCACGCGCCCCCAACCGCAAGATGACGGGACAAGGGCATTTGGAAACCGTCAAATCCGCCAAACGCCTGTCTGAAAACATCAGCGTGGTGAGAAAGCCGTTGACAGCGTTAAAATTGAAGGACATTGAAAACATCGTCGGCTATCCCGACCGCGAGCCTGCTTTATACCAAGCTTTGCGGGAACGGTTACAGGCGTATAAAGACGATCCGGTTAAAGCGTTTGCCGAGCCGTTTTACAAGCCTGCAAAAAATGGCGGGCAAGGGTCATTGGTCAAAGCCGTGCGGGTGAAAGATGTACAGAAAACCGGCGTAATGGTAAGAAAAGATCGTGGCGGTATAGCACGCGGCATTGCCGACAATGCCACCATGGTGCGTGTAGATGTATTCGGTAAAAAAGGTAAAAATTATCTAGTACCGGTTTATGCTTGGCAGGTAGCAAAAGGTATTTTACCGAATCGGGCCGTAGTAGCTTATGCTGACGAAGCAGATTGGGATGAAATGGATGACAGCTATGAGTTTAAATTTACGCTGTACCCAAACGATTTAGTGGAGATCATTTCCAAGAAAGGACGGATTTTCGGTTATTACTCTGGTTTAAACCGTGCAACAGGTGCCATTGATATTAAAGAGCACGATTTATCTAAAGAGAAAGCCAAAAATGGTATACATCAAAGTGTCGGTGTAAAAACCGTCTTATCTTTTCAAAAATACCAAGTCGATCCTTTGGGTAAAGAAATCTGCCTTTGCAAGGTAGAAAAACATCCTGAACTAAACAGTAAAAAGAAAAAATAATGTTCAACGGCTGCGCATCAAATGCGCAGCCGTTTTGTTGTGTAACCTATTTAACAGACTACTTACGGAGAAAAGAAAATGACTTGGCGCAGCATTCTAATCAGCCGCCCCGCACGTCTGTCGCTGCAACAAAACCACTTGCTGATTCAACAAGACGAAGCCATACCTATACCGCTGGAAGACGTCGCCGTGATTGTGGTCGAAGCACGGGAAGTAGTGCTGACCGCCCCGTTACTATCTGCACTGGCACAATACGGCATCACCCTGCTTACCTGCGATGAGCAGTTTTTACCCTGTGGTCAATGGCTGCCGTTTGCACAATACCACCGCAGCCTGAAAGTGCTCAAACAACAAATCAACATGACGGAACCACAAAAAAAGCAGTTGTGGCAACAAATTGTGAAACAAAAAATCCGCAATCAGGCTTGGCTTTTGGATTACAGTGGTCATGATATCGCCACAGGCCGTCTGAACGCTTTAGCCGACAGCGTAAAATCGGGAGATAAAAACTTTGCCGAAAGCCAAGCCGCCGCTTTGTATTTCCGTGTACTGTTCGGAGAACAGTTTACCCGCAGTCATGAAAACAGCGTGAATGCCCATTTGAATTACGGTTACAGCATTTTGCGCTCAGCCATTGCCCGCGCCCTTGTGCAATACGGCTTTCTTCCTGCTCTCGGACTGCACCACCGCAGCGAACTCAATCCTTTCAACTTGGCCGACGACTTTATCGAACCATACCGCCCCATTGCCGATTTATGGGTTTACGACAAAATGCTTTCAAACAGTCTGCCAGATGAGCTGACACCCGCAAGCAAACAACAATTAATCTCTTTGTTATGCTGCCAAACAGCTTTGGACGGATACAAATATAGTGTATTGGCTGCCATAGACCGCACCATCCAATCTTTTCAGACGGCCGTCAGCCAAAACAAGCCCAAACTGTTAAAGCTACCGCAAATGCTGCGCTTAAAGGTACATGATTATGAGTGAGGCCAAATTTATGCGCTTAATTGTTTTCTTTGATTTGCCTGTAACCACTGCCGCCAAAAGAAAAGCAGCTAACCAATTTCGTAAATTTTTGCAGAAAGACGGCTATCACATGCTGCAATTATCAGTTTATTCACGCATTGTAAAAGGAAGGGACGCGTTGCAGAAACACCACAAAAGGTTGATGCTGCATTTACCGGAAGAAGGCCAAGTACGCTATTTGGAGGTAACAGAAAAGCAATACGCAAGTATGGTCATGCTTATTGGCGAACCCAAACCCCGCGAAAAAAAGGTCAATGCTGATCAACTTTTGCTTTTTTGAAGCCGTTTTTTTAATCAAAATAAAACAGGTAAGCCTTATTTTATAAGGCTTACCTGTTTAAGTATTGTAACACTACGAGATGAGAGAGGAAGCTACAACTTGTTCTCGATATTTACCGTTACTTCTGCCATTGTAACACTACGAGATGAGAGAGGAAGCTACAACGGTAATGAATGATTTATTTAGTCACTGGTTATTGTAACACTACGAGATGAGAGAGGAAGCTACAACGCTTTGGAAACTGATCCGCGAAAACGTCGGATTGTAACACTACGAGATGAGAGAGGAAGCTACAACAGCGGCTTGTGCGGCTGCACCGGCGGCTTTATTGTAACACTACGAGATGAGAGAGGAAGCTACAACTTCAACAAGGTTGGCAAGGGGCGGTGTTCGATTGTAACACTACGAGATGAGAGAGGAAGCTACAACGCTTGGTAACGTGGCTGGATATTTGCGACGATTGTAACACTACGAGATGAGAGAGGAAGCTACAACAAAAGCAGATAAATACTGCAAAAGAACAAGATTGTAACACTACGAGATGAGAGAGGAAGCTACAACTTGTTATTTTGTATCTAATGCGTCTGTTTGATTGTAACACTACGAGATGAGAGAGGAAGCTACAACTTGAATGATGATTGGCAGATAGATGAATTCATTGTAACACTACGAGATGAGAGAGGAAGCTACAACTGACGACTGGTTTGATATTTGGCCTGAACTATTGTAACACTACGAGATGAGAGAGGAAGCTACAACGGTCGTCGGTGTCTGTGTTTTGCTTCGATGATTGTAACACTACGAGATGAGAGAGGAAGCTACAACTCCCGTTTTGCTCAAAAAACTGCTTGCGCCATTGTAACACTACGAGATGAGAGAGGAAGCTACAACTTGTTATTTTGTATCTAATGCGTCTGTTTGATTGTAACACTACGAGATGAGAGAGGAAGCTACAACTTGATGTATTTAATAGACATAATAATCTCTATTGTAACACTACGAGATGAGAGAGGAAGCTACAACAACTAACGGTGATTAAAGGACGAGTTCCCAATTGTAACACTACGAGATGAGAGAGGAAGCTACAACAGTGGGCGGAAAAACAGGAGCGCGGCAATAATTGTAACACTACGAGATGAGAGAGGAAGCTACAACGCTATGTCGAAGCTGGTGCACAGTTTCAGTATTGTAACACTACGAGATGAGAGAGGAAGCTACAACGTTGCTTGGTCTGTATAGCATGTACAGCTTATTGTAACACTACGAGATGAGAGAGGAAGCTACAACGCCTGTTGACCCCGAACCGCCCCCATTTCCATTGTAACACTACGAGATGAGAGAGGAAGCTACAACATGTCTTCGTCATCATTTACATTGTCGGCAATTGTAACACTACGAGATGAGAGAGGAAGCTACAACTGCGGCGGTTAGCTCAGGATGTACGTTGTGATTGTAACACTACGAGATGAGAGAGGAAGCTACAACTTACAATCTAGTATGGGCTTTGGGGATTACATTGTAACACTACGAGATGAGAGAGGAAGCTACAACGCTATTGCACTTCTGCTCATGGTTTGCCGGATTGTAACACTACGAGATGAGAGAGGAAGCTACAACTATCACACCGCTCGCAATCATATCTCCATCATTGTAACACTACGAGATGAGAGAGGAAGCTACAACCAGGTTACGGTATTCTTCTAATAGCTCTTTATTGTAACACTACGAGATGAGAGAGGAAGCTACAACCCGACACCTTGGGCGGGCAGCTGGATGCGAATTGTAACACTACGAGATGAGAGAGGAAGCTACAACACCGTTAATAGTCTCAGCTTTAATAGTATGATTGTAACACTACGAGATGAGAGAGGAAGCTACAACCTCTTCACCCACTATTGAATAACTGACATTATTGTAGCACTACGAGATGAGAGAGGAAGCTACAACTAGTTCGCAACTACTTGAAAAAGAAGGAAAATTGTAGCACTACGAGATGAGAGAGGAAGCTACAACTGGAGACGATACCTATAACGTCTAGATTGTATTGTAGCACTACGAGATGAGAGAGGAAGCTACAACAAGGCAAGCAGTTGGGCGATTCTGAAAGCCATTGTAGCACTACGAGATGAGAGAGGAAGCTACAACAAATTCAGGGCGCATCAGGAACAGTCGATAATTGTAGCACTACGAGATGAGAGAGGAAGCTACAACGGAAAAGGTGTAGTTATAATGGCTACACATATTGTAGCACTACGAGATGAGAGAGGAAGCTACAACTTTAAAAACTGGTCGGCATAAGCGCGCCAGATTGTAGCACTACGAGATGAGAGAGGAAGCTACAACTAGAGGATTATATTTTGCTACTGCTCCACAATTGTAGCACTACGAGATGAGAGAGGAAGCTACAACGTTTGGTCGAAAGGATTAATTATGGCTTTTATTGTAGCACTACGAGATGAGAGAGGAAGCTACAACAAGGTAAACAGCTTGGCGATAAAGAAAGTAATTGTAGCACTACGAGATGAGAGAGGAAGCTACAACCCGACGCGGATAAACTCGCCCTCTTGACACATTGTAGCACTACGAGATGAGAGAGGAAGCTACAACCTGATAGTGCGACACCACCTCATGCTCTAGATTGTAGCACTACGAGATGAGAGAGGAAGCTACAACACGAATCAAAGCTATTACTTCAGCCAATTCATTGTAGCACTACGAGATGAGAGAGGAAGCTACAACCCCCTGCTGCACCTGCTTCAGCCCCATAAAAAAACGCAGCGTTCGCAGCAAAGGCACGAACATTTGATGCTAAAGGCCGTCTGAAAAAGCAGGTAACTGATTTTTCAGACGGCCTGAAACCTTTGTACAATCTCAAGAAAAAATCTGAGACGCTTGCAGACCCAAGTTTTGCAAGGGTTCTATTATCAATCCACTCAATTTTAATAACACAATCGTAGTGGCAGAGTACATGTCCGCCGGCAACGGTTTGACGGGAAGGACAGTATCTACGATTTTGTTACTAAACTTAAGTTGATTGACTGTATATCGTGAATCAACTTTAGGCTTGACCTGATTATATAAACCGTATGATTATTAACTGGTTAGCCATATTTTGACCCCTTGACCGATGTTCGCGAAAGTATCAGGCCGTCTGAATACCCAAAGGCAAAACCGATGAGGATTCTGAAAAACATTTTTTATCTGGCTTGGAAAGAATTGCGCAGCCTCTTTTCAGACCCGGTGTTGATGATATTGATTGTGTTTATGTTTACGGTAACGGTTTATTCGGCTGCCGAAGTAAACCAAGACGTGCATAACGCACCGGTGGCAGTGATTGATCACGATCGTTCCGCGCTGTCTTTCCGGCTGCGCGACGCGGTGCGCCCGCCGCATTTCCGGCCACCCGAAGAAGTGTCGCCCCAACAGGCAGACGAGGCAATGGATAAGGGAGAATACATTTTTGCATTTGAAATTCCGCCCGGGTTCGAACGCGATGTGCTGATGGGCAGAAGCCCGCAGATTCAACTCTTGGTTGACGCAACGGCAATGTCGCAGGCGGGTTTGGGTGCAAACTATCTGATGCAGATATTTACGCGAGAAACCGCCGTCTTTCTCAACCGGCCTGCCGCCGAAACACTGTTGCCGGTCAAACCCGTGATCAGAATGCATTTCAATGCCAATGCCGAAGGCCTGTATTACGGCCCGCCGATGGAAATGGGCAATATGGTGCTGGTGTTGGCCTTGATATTGGTAGGCGCGGCGGTTATCAGAGAGCGCGAACACGGTACAATCGAACACCTTTTGGTAATGCCGGTAGGCGCGGCGGAAATCATGTTGGCAAAAGTAACCGCCAACAGTTTGGTGATTTTGATTGCCTCGATGCTGTCGATGTGGTTTGTAGTGAAACAAAGCCTCGGTATTCCGATTAACGGTTCGCTGGCTTTATACGCTTTGGGCATCTGCATCTATCTTTTTTCGCTTTCCGCTTTGGCCATCATGCTGGCAACCATCGCCCCGAGCATGGCGCAATTCGGATTGCTGATGATTCCGCTGTATATGGTGCTGCTGCTGTTTTCCGGCATGGCCTCTCCGCGCAACAATATGCCCGAAGCGGCACAATGGATCAGCGAATATTGGCCGAGCACCCAATTTGTGCAGTTTTCCCAAAACGTGCTGTTCCGCGATGCGGGTTTAAGTATCGTATGGCCGCAGCTTACGGCGATGACGCTCACCGGAGTGCTGTTTTTGGCCTTTGCTTTGGTACGCTTCAGAAAGATGCTTGAGCAGCAGGGATAAGTTTTCAGACGGCCGTCAGAAAATCTTAGCTACTCCGTTTGACCCTGTTGGGACACATTTTTAGCGTAAGTATTGTGCAAACTGCAAACCATTCCTTACGCAGAAACCCGCAGCTACAAACAATAGGTGGGGCGCATCGGCAAACTGCAGGCTGTGCGTGCCGTAGCTGCCGCCAACGGGCAGATTAAAATTTCCATCCTGATAACGTGCCACCGCGTGATCGGCAGCAACGGCGACTTAACCGACTACGGTGGCGACCTTGTATGGAAGAAAGCATTGAAAGTTTTTGGAATCAGGCGAAACGTGTCTTGCGCAAATACAACGAAATCGACCGGAAATCTTTTCCTCTGCTTTTGAAAGAAAAAGCAGCAGTTAAAAATTCTGCGGCTTTGGTGTGATATTCAGAGGGCTAATCTAGTTCAGCCCCAAGAAATATCCAGTTCAGCCGACGGGCCGCATATCTTAAGGCCGTTACTTCAACCACTCCAGCCAACCCAAGGTATTGGCAAAGACCAGCAGAATCGCTACGGGCGCGGCATAACGCAAAGTTTGATACCAAACCGCTGCGATTTTTGCATGAAGCGTGCTGCCTTGCCGCATGTGTGCCAACACCTTGCTTTTAGGCAGTATCCAAGCCACAAATAAAGCCGTCATCAAAGCGCCTACCGGCATAATCCAAGAAGTAATCAGATAATCCCATAAATCAAATACGGTTTTGCCGAATAAGGTAAATTCAGACATCGCACCGAAAGAAAGCGCCGAAGGAATGCCCACCAGCAAAATCGCCAAACCGGTCAGCCAAGTAACGCGGCGGCGGCGTTGTTCATTGTTGTGGATAGCGGCGGCAATCACCGTTTCCAGCATCGCAAATGCCGACGTGAGTGTGGCAAACGTTACCAGCAACATAAACACGGCAAAAAGCACCGTTCCGAAAGGGATTTTCTGAAACACCGCAGGCAACACCGCAAAAATCAAGCCCGGCCCTTCTCCCGGCTCGAACCCCAATGCAAAAACGGCAGGAAAAATCACCAAACCCGCCAACAACGACACCAACATATTCAACCACATAATGCTGTTGGCCGAACGGAACAAATCCTGTTTGTCATCCAGATAGGCCGCATAAGTGATCATGGCGGAAACCCCCAAACTCAACGAGAAAAACGCCTGCCCCAATGCAGTAAGCACCGTGTCGGCCGTTACTGCCGAGAAATCGGGTTTCAGTAAAAAAGACACGCCTTCCATCGCTCCCGGCAGCAACAGCGAACGGACGGCCAACAACAGAAAGACAATAAACAAAGCAGGCATCAGATAGCGGCTGGCCTTTTCGATGCCTTGAGAAATACCGTTTTGAACCACCAAAATCGTGAGCAGCATAAACAGGCTCTGATAGCCGACGGCGGCAGCCGGATTGCTGATGGTTTCGCCGAAGAGCTGTTTAAAATCGGTGTCCGGAGCAATCGCACCCGTGAATGCGTGTACAACATAAGCCAACACCCATCCGCCCACTACGCTGTAAAACGATAATAAGATAAAACACGCCGCCACACCCATACGGCCTACCCACGGCCATGAGGACTTCGGAGCCAATGCCTTAAAAGCATCGACGGCATTGCGCTGGGTTTGCCTGCCGATATAAAACTCGGCCAGTAACACGGGCAACCCGATCAACACCGTAAAAAACAAAAACAGCAGAAAAAATACCGCACCGCCGTTGGTACCCGCCGTATAGGGGAATTTCCAAATCGCCCCCAAACCGATGGCGGAACCTGCCGCAGATAAAATAAAACCTATTTTGGATGTCCAATGGGATGGGGCCGACATAAGTGGTTCTCACGCGTAAAGATGATAAGGATAAAATGCCTGAATACAGACGTTCGGAAACCTTCGCAAATGCCGAATGTGGATGCGGTTCAAGGAATAAGCGCAGCATCTCAGCAGACTCAGACATATCAAATAGATATAGAAAGGCAAAACATGCGGGTAGCGTACAATGCAGGAATGCACTACAGGCGGTGATTTTACAAAGGTTTCGGTCGGATATTGCAGAATTAAGGCCGTCTGAAAAGCCGTGATAATACCAAAAAAACCTTAGTTCGGGCGTAACAGGCTGCACGCCGCCAGAAAGAATATACAGCTTTTTTTCAGACGGCCTCTAAGCCGTCTGAAAATTAAGCCCGAGAGAAAAACACCGTGCTGGCCGCACGGTGTTTAACGTTTAAAACGACCAATCAGCTTTCAACCAGAAGGTACGCGGCATGCCGACGACGGCAAAGCTGCGGTCATAGCGGCCGCGTTGGATTTGCCAGTAGTTTTTGTTAAACACATTTTCCACGGCACCGCGAAGGGTAAATCTGCTGTTTCTACCCAGTTTAGTTTCGTATTTTGCACCGACATCTACGGTAGTGTAGGAAGGAAGTACATAAGTGTTGGCGGCATTTTGGAATGATTTTCCATAATGCTGGGCGTAGGCGTTCAAAGTCAGACCTTTGGCAAAAGATGCGTCCCATTCCACGCCGGCTTTGGCAATGATACGCGGGCTGGTTACCTGCTGCTTGCCGTTAACCACGGCAGCGGTGTTGAATTCTTTGTAGTTGCGCAGTTCGGAGCGCATAAACGATACGCCTAAGCTCGGGCGCAGGGTTTTATTGAACAGATTGGCGTAGGTGCTGAGTTCGAGACCGCTGTTACGTTCTTCACCGCCATAGCCGAAAATCCGTGAAGTCGGATCAAGATAGGCACTGGGACGGTAGATGCGGTAAAGACTGGCGGTGGAAGTAATCAGGCCGTCGCGCCAGTTTTTGCGTACGCCCACTTCGATCTGCTCTGTTTTAACAGGAGCAAGTGTATCGCCGTTATTCAAGGCGGTATCGTCGTTGACTAGTGTACCCGGCTCGAGATCGCGCATGTAGTTACCGTAGAACACCAGATTAGGATTGGGCAGATAGGCGGCGGTAATCATCGGGCTGAGCGCGTGGTCGCGCGTGCTTGTGCCTCTGCGGTGATTTTGCTGTTTGATGTATTGCAGACGGCCGCCCAAAGTCAGGCGCAGTTTGTTGTCGAACATACCCATCGTATCGGCAAATGCAATGCTCGGAGCGGTAAAAGTTTCATGTGTATTATTGTTGGAAAGCGAGCCAAATACAGGTGCGTTGGGAAATACGGGCTGATAGATGTTGCTGCTGAAGGCGCCGGCTTGTGCACTCTGATGGAAATCGCGGTGGCGTTTAACGTAGTCGCCCGCCACGCTCCAGCTGTGGTTGACGGAGCCGGTGGCCCATTCGCCGCGTGCTTTCAGCGTAGCGCTGGTGGTACGCGAAATATAGTCGATGGCGCGCGAACCGGCTGCATTGTAATCGCCTGCCGCATTCCGCATGGCCAATTGTGTGAACGAACCGTCGTAACGCGAATCCATATAGCCGATACCGCCCGAGTAGTTCACACCGTGACCTGCAGCATATTCAAAGGTAGCCATCGCGGTTTTGTCTTCAGTAGTTTGCCCCGACCAACTAGGGATCAGATTGATTTTGCCGTCGGGAGCCGCGGGCATTTGGAAATTCAAACGCTGCATATCCTGTATGCGTGCTCGGCCACCTTCGGTTTTGCGTTTGGCATACATCAAATCCACACCGGCTTTCAGGCGTTCGCCGCGGTAGTCGGCACCGACGGCTGCTTCGCGGGCATCTTCGCTGTAACCGTTACGCGGCGTGTCGCCTTTGCGGTATTTGCCGTTGATGCGGACACCCCATTCATTGTTGCTGCCGAAACGCCTGCCGAAATCGAATGCAGGCTGTATACGGCTGTTGCCGAACCACGATAAACCTACGCGGTTAACCGGAGTGTCGGCGGCACGCTTGGTTTCAATATTCACCGAAGCTCCGGTCGTGCCTTCGGCATCCATGCCTACGGTAGCGGTAGATGCTCCTTTGATAAGCTGGGCGGAACTGACAGCCGCAGTAGGCGAGTTATAGGTGGAATACAACCCTGCCAAACCGTTGACGCTGAACTGGCGGGAATCAATTTGCAGGTTACGCACATATAATCCGTTAAGCGTGTTGGTTTCACCGCCAAACGACATAGTTGAAGCATCGGTTTTCGCAATCACATCAACCACATTGCGCGGTTCTTTATCCGCAAAGGCTTTTTCGTCGTAGTTCACTACCGTAACCGGAGAAGTAAACGTATTCTGCCTGCCCAGCAATCCCAAATTGGCTCGGTCGCGCAGATTGTCGTCGCTGGAAAGGGAGAATGATTTGACGGCACGCCCTTTTACCTGTACCTGCTCAAGTTCCACCTGTCCGGCGGGTGTGGCGGTGTCGGCATAAACCCAAGCTTGGGTAAGCAATAAAGGCAGGAGAGCGTATTGAGAATGTGGTTTCATAAATGTCTGCTTTCACAAAAGAGAGACCAGATAGGAAGGGAAAAACAGAGGCAGCGATTTAATTTGCCCAAGAAAAGTAATAAAAAGACATCAATCTTGAGAATCAACATCATTATTATCGAAAAAGATAACGCAAACTCTGACGGTAACTCAAAATATTTACATTTATTTGCCAATAACAAAGTTTTTTGCTTTTAAAATACTAAAATAGAAACCATTTTCGTTGCTGAAAATATTTGAGTTAATAAAACTACATTGTGTAGATAAGGATTGAGGCCGTCTGAAACTATTTTCTGAAACGGTGTTCGGACGGCTCGAACATACAGAACAGGTTTTCATGGAAAAATGGCAGATTGAGCTGGAGGCCACTCCGATGTGGCTGCTTCAAACTTTCGGCGGTGTAGCGGCTGCTTTGCTGTTATTGGTGTTTTGGGCGGGCAAAACCCGTTTCGGCAAGCAATTTTGGCAGGTAACCGCGCCCTGCCTCAACAGAAAAAGCGGCCTTAAAGTATTGTTGCTGCTTGCGGTGCTGGTGTTGCTGCTGCTTACCGAAATCCGCCTGAATGTGCTGAATACCTTTTTCTACAACGGTCTCTACAGCGCACTGCAAGACCGGCAAGCGCAGGCATTTTGGTTTTTCGCAATGGTGAATGCCGGTGTGGTGCTGATGCGCACGCTCAATGGAATTGTGAATGATTTTCTTGATCAGGCGCTGGCGATTAAGTGGTCGGAAAAACTGAATAAGGTGCTTACCGAAAGCTGGCTGACCGATAAAAACTATTACCGTATCCAAATGCGCCATTCGGCACTCGACAACATTGATCAGCGTATTCAACAAGATGCGCAGGATTTCATCACATCTACCATAGAATTTGTACGCGGTATGCTCAATTCGGTGATTTCCGCCATCGAATTTACCGTGGTACTGTGGGGGCTATCCGGCATTCTTACCCTGTTCGGCTACGACATTCCCCGCGGCATCGTGTTTTTCGTCTTTATCTTTGTATTGCTTTCAACCGCAGCCGCCATGTGGATAGGAAGACCGCTGATCCGCTACCACTACGAAAACGAAAAACTCAACGGCGACTACCGTTATTCACTCGTTCGCGTGCGCGACCATGCCGAAAGTATTGCATTCTATAATGGGGAATGGAGCGAACAGCAGCAGCTTTCCGAACGCTTCCGCGCCATTATCCGCAACCGTTGGCGCATTACCCGCCAAAGCGTTACTCTTAACGGTTTCAACGATTTGCTTACACAGGGTGTGCAACTGTTGCCGCTGATGCTTCAGGCGCCGCGTTTTTTTGCCGGGCAGCTCAAAATCGGCGATATGCACCAAACCGTTCAAGCATTCAACCGCCTGCAACGTGCGTTATCGTTTTTCCGTAATTTTTATGAAGAGTTTACCGCCTATCGTGCCCGTCTCGAACGCTTGAGCGGCTTTCTCGTCAGCACCCGCCAAATACGCAACACCCGCAGCGCACATATCGAAACCGGTTCAGACGGCCTCCTGCTCGATGATGTTGCTTTATACCGCGCAAACGGCAATACGTTGCTTGACCACATTGATTTTTCTGTCGAAAAAGGCCAAGCCTTGCTGATACGAGGGCAAAGCGGATGCGGTAAAACCTCATTGCTGCGTGCGCTGGCCGGATTGTGGCCGTTCGGCAGCAGCGGCCATATACGCAAGCCTTCCGGCAGCACGCTGTTTCTACCCCAACGGCCTTATATGCCACAAGGCAGCCTGCGCGAGGCGGTGTGCTATCCCGATATTCCGCCCCGCCATCCCGAACTGGCCGCTGCGTTTGATGACTGCCGTCTAAACCACCTTGCCGCCCGTCTGGATGAAGAAGACGACTGGCAGCACATTCTTTCGCCCGGTGAATTGCAGCGCATTGCGTTTGTCCGAATTTTGTTGGCACGCCCGCAAACCATTCTGCTTGACGAAGCCACTTCCGCCTTAGACGAAGCCACCGAAGCCGCACTTTATACGCTGGTGCGGCAACGATTACCCGAAAGCGTCATCGTCAGTATCGGCCACCGCGGCACACTCGGCGCGTTTCATAGCCATCAAATGCAGATTGGCGATGTGGCGTGCCCATAAAGCCGGTTTCAGACGGCCTCATATAACAAATAAACTTATTTTATATAAGGCAGTAAGCACCGACAGTAAAGATATAATTAATTCGCTTGAATTGAATGACCAAACCGTCAGACCCGGGCTTGCCCCGAATATCTCTTAAACTGAGACCTTTGCAAAACCCCCAGATGCGGATGCAGTTCAAGGCGTAGCAGCACAGCGAGTGCAGACATATCATATAGATAGGCAAACGAGCGAGCAGCGCACAACGCAGAAATGCGCCGCAGATGGGGGTTTTGCAAAGGTCTCAAACTTGCTGAAGCTCAAGATATTCGGGGCAAGCCCGGGTCTGACGGTATGTACTATTTTGTAAGTTGATTGACTATAGTGCGGCAAAACGCAGCAACGATGCAACAGAAATAAAGTTTATGTGCTATCAGGTACACATTGACGATACGGCATGTCGGATATCTTATCAACGATGCCGTCTGAATGCGCGGTGTTACATACAGCAAGCGGTTATAAACCCAACTCTTTCAAAAAGCGCACATCGTCCGCCCAACCGGATTTCACCTTCACCCACACTTTCAAAAACACTTTGGTATCAAAGAGTTTTTCCATATCCAAGCGCGCTTCGGTGGAAATTTTCTTCAATTTCTCGCCGCCTTTGCCGATCACAATCGGTTTTTGGTTTTCTTTATCCACCAACACGGCGATATAAATGTGGTACATGCCGTTTTCTTCGTTAAACTGCTCCACTTCCACATTCATGGCATAGGGCAGTTCTTCGCCCAAATAGCGGAACAGTTTTTCGCGCACGATTTCCATCGCCAAAAAACGGCTCGATTTGTCCGTTACCATATCTTCGGGGTACAGCGGAATACTTTCCGGCAGATAAGGTTTGAGCGTTTCCAGCAGATGCGCAATCCGCAAACCGTGCTTGGCGCTGACTACTTCATGGCCGGCAAATTCGAATTCGGCACTCACGGTATCGATAAATGCCTGCAATGCCAGCTTGTCTTTGGCTTTGTCTTTATCGATTTTATTGACCACCAGCAATACCGGCGTATGCTTGGGCAATTGTTTCATCACCGTGCGGTCGGCTTCGGTAAAGCGCATCGCTTCCACCACAAACACAATCACATCCACGCCGCTCATGGCTTCGGTCACGTTCAGATTCAAACGGTCGTTCAAGGCGTTGCGGTGGTCGGTTTGAAAGCCGGGCGTATCCACAAACACCAGCTGCGCGGTGTCGTCGGTGTAAATGCCGGTCACTTTATGGCGCGTAGTCTGCGCTTTTTTACTGGTAATGCTGATTTTCTGACCAATCAAATGGTTCATCAGCGTGGACTTGCCCACGTTCGGGCGGCCGACAATCGCCACAAAACCGCAGCGGTAGCCGTCGGCAGTAGGCAGCATATCGTTAGTATTTTCTATATTCATTTCATTCTTTCCATCGGTTACGGTTCAGACGGCCGTCTGAACACATCGGGTCGGCTTATTTTTTTCTGCTTTTAAGGATATGCTTTTGCGGATGGTTTGCCTCCAGCCAAGCATAGGCTTCTTTGGCCGCTTCCTGCTCCGCCGCGCGGCGGCTGGAGGCTTTGGCACGGCTGATAAAACCCAACTCGCCCAAATCGCAGGCAATGCTGAATTCGGCATCGCAACCCTCGCCCTGCTGGTGCTCGATGCGGTATTTGGGCAAAGGCCAACGCCGTGCCTGCAACGATTCCTGCAACAAGGTTTTGGCATCTTTATCTTCACGGTTCAGATCGGCTTTTTTCACACGCTCGGCAAACAGATGGCGCACGGTGTTTTCGGCGGTGGAAAAATCAGCGTCGAAGCTCACCGCCGCAAACATGGCTTCCATCGCGTCGGCCAGAATAGAAGGCCGTCTGAAACCGCCGCTTTTCAGTTCTCCCTGCCCCAGAAACAGAGCATCGCCCAGATTCAAATCGGCAGCGATTTCGGCAAGCGTATCTTGATTGACCAGATTGGCGCGCATACGCGAAAGGCGGCCTTCCGGCAAATCGGGAAAAGTGTCGAACAGCATTTTGGCCACGGTGTAGTTGAGAATCGAATCGCCCACAAACTCAAAGCGTTCGTTGTTGCGCCCCGAAAAACTGCGGTGGGTAAGCGACTGCTCCAACAGCTGCGGCTGTTTGAAGGTGTAGCCGATACGCCGCTGGATCTGCTCCAAAGCGTGTTGCCGGACAGGATTGTGTTTCATCTGCATACTTTCATCGGCAGCCCGAATGCTTTTCGACACTTCAACCGTAACCGGAACGGCGTGCGCCGGTAAAATGCTGAAAAGGTTTAAGGCTGTATCATCATTAAAAAATTAAGTTGGCGGCACCGGAAAACGGCTGCCGCGAAAATCAGGCCGTCTGAAAATGTTTCAGACGGCCTGTATTGTATCCTATTTCTACGCTCTACCGTTTACTTGCCCAACGCAGACAACACCTCTGCTTTTACCGCCTCAACCGGCTGCGTACCGTCCACCTTGATATATTTCGGTGCGTGTTCGCCCGTGAGCTTACCGTAAAAGTCGATCAGCACCGCCGTTTGGTCGTGATACACCTCAAGGCGTTTTTTCACCGTTTCTTCTTTATCGTCGTCGCGCTGAATCAAATCTTCGCCGGTAACATCGTCTTTACCCTCCACTTTCGGCGGATTGTAAGACACATGGTAAGTACGGCCCGAAGCCAAATGCACGCGGCGGCCGCTCATACGGTCGACAATCACCGAATCCGGCACGTCGATTTCCACCACGGCGTCCAAGTCCACACCCGCTTCAATCATGGCTTCGGCCTGTGCCAGCGTGCGCGGAAAGCCGTCGAACAAGAAACCGTTTTTGCAGTCATCCTGAGCGATGCGCTCTTTAACCATGCCGATGATGATGTCGTCACGCACCAAACCGCCCTCATCGATGATTTTTTTCGCTTCCAAGCCCAACGGCGTGCCGGCCTTAATCGCCGCACGCAACATGTCGCCGGTAGAAATCTGCGGAATGCCGAAAGCTGCCGTGATAAATTGAGCCTGTGTGCCTTTACCCGCACCCGGTGCGCCGAGCAGTAATACTTTCATTGGTGTGTTCCTTAAAAATGTTGACAATCATGATCAAGATATTGCGGGGCTTATCTTAATATGGTTAAGCTTTCATGAAAAGGCCGTCTGAAAGCAAAGCGAAAACTTTTTCTGAACACCGCGATTTATGCGATAATCTGCGCCGAAATCCTTACCACCCTGCCACACGGAAACATCATGTCAGACGAAAAAAGCAAAGCGTTAGCCGCCGCGCTCGCGCAAATCGAAAAAAACTTCGGCAAAGGCTCCATCATGAAGATGGACGGCAGCCATAAAGACGAAAATTTAGAAGTCATTTCCACCGGCTCGCTCGGTTTGGACTTGGCACTCGGCGTAGGCGGCCTGCCGCGCGGCCGTATCGTCGAAATCTTCGGCCCCGAATCATCCGGTAAAACCACCCTGTGCTTGGAAGCCATCGCCCAATGCCAGAAAAACGGCGGCACCTGCGCCTTTATCGATGCCGAAAACGCTTTCGACCCCATCTACGCCCGCAAACTCGGCGTGAAAGTGGAAGATCTGCTCGTTTCCCAACCCGATACCGGCGAACAGGCGCTTGAAATCTGCGACATGCTGGTACGTTCCGGCGGCGTGGATATGGTCGTGGTCGATTCCGTAGCCGCGCTCGTGCCCAAAGCCGAAATCGAAGGCGAAATGGGCGACAGCCACGTCGGCCTGCAAGCCCGCCTGATGAGCCAAGCCTTGCGCAAACTCACCGGCCACATCAAAAAAACCAATACCTTAGTCGTATTCATCAACCAAATCCGCATGAAAATCGGCGTGATGTTCGGCAGTCCCGAAACCACCACCGGCGGTAACGCGCTGAAATTCTACGCCTCGGTGCGCCTCGACATCCGCCGCACCGGTTCCATCAAAAAAGGCGACGACGTTTTGGGTAACGAAACCAAAGTCAAAGTGATCAAAAACAAAGTCGCCCCGCCCTTCCGCCAAGCCGAATTCGACATTCTCTACGGCGAAGGCATCAGCTGGGAAGGCGAATTGGTTGATTTGGGCGTGAAATACGACATCGTTGAAAAATCAGGTGCATGGTACAGCTATAACGGAGCCAAAATCGGCCAAGGCAAAGACAACGTGCGCGTATGGCTGAAAGAAAACCCCGAAGTTGCCAACGAAATCGACGCCAAAATCCGTGCCAAAGTGGGCGTAAACGTTCAAATTACCGAAGGCACATTGGATGATACCGACGGCGAGCAGCCGGAAGAGTAATTTGGTTGAAGAGTAATTTGATTTAAGTAAATAAACATGCCGTCTGAAAAATATTTCAGACGGCATGTTTATATATCAAATATTGTTATCGGTGTTAACGGCGGTCGTCATCACGATCATCGTCACGATCGTCATCATCATCCCTATCTCTTCTGTTTCTCCGTCTGTCGCGGTCGTCGTCATCGTCATCTCTGTCATCATAACGGTCGCGGCGGTCGTCATCATCACGATAATCCCTATCCCTGCGGTCATCTCTGTCGCGCTCAAAACGCTGGTTGCGGTCGCGGCGGTCTGAATCGTCATCGCCGCCGCATGCGCCCAAACTGAATACGGCAGCCAGACACAACAACCATAATTTTTTATTGTGTTTCATCTTTTTCCTTTCTGTGCGTCAAACAAACCGCTGTCATGCAAACGATGAAAACGGCAGTGAAGCCCGATTATATAGCCAATCAACACATTTTTAATACTGTACAACAAGCGGCAGGCAATACATGTAATACGGAACCGATTCTGTTGCCGCTTCAGCGGCTTACACAATCGTTTTCTTTACACCAAGGCATAGCCACGCCATAGTAAACGTTAAGTGGATTGACTGTACAAACAAAATACGGCAAAAGCCGCATGAATCACTTTCAGCGGCTTTTTTGTCGGTTCGGCATATACATATATGTAATATGTAAATCAAGAAAAACGACTGCCCTAAGGCAGCCGTTTCCCTTGCAGTGCGGCCCTGTTATTGAGCAGGAGCAGCGGGAGCTGATGCGTCTGCAGGACGCTCGAAACCTTTCTCTTTCATGCACGCATCCATTGCGGCTTGATCTTGGTTGGCACCAACTGTTTTTTGGCACTGTTCGATTGCCTGTTCAACAGTCAGATTGGCTTCGGGAACCGCAGCTTTGTCTTTGTTGCTTGAACAGGCGGTCATCATCAGACCGGCCATTACTGCGGTAATCCATAATTTCTTCATAAAAATACATCCTTTCTTTTAAGACAGTTTGGTTTCTGTTTGGTTTCAACCGTTCGGGAAGGAGCCGGACGGCTGTATCGGGCATGGTGCCGCGTATGCAGATCACTCTGCACTTGGCTTGTGAGAGTGGCTTTGTATGGTTTAGTTTCTAAATAATCGCAAGATAATGCTAAAAATTTAATAGAAATTAAAATCCAAATTAACAGAAATGCTTTTTGCCTAATAAAATGTTTTTATCATTATCTTTTGTTTTTTGATACTTATTCCACTTATCAGATTCGCAATCCGCTTGTTTTATGACTGAAGATTAGTTCTCTGTTTGAAACAAAATTTTGGCAAAGATAAATTTGATGTTTTTTAACGTATTCTCATGAAAAGGCCGTCTGAAACAGCGTGTTCAGACGGCCTGAATGATTGGCAAGCACCGTTAACCGTTCAAGATGACGCACGCCGCAGCGGTTCGATGGCCAGCAAATGATTGGTAAAGTCACCTTTTGTTTCGCAACGCCAACTGGCCCACAGTTTGTTACCGCCGCGACGCCCCTCGTCCAATTCCAATGCCAGCCAGTTGCGTGCAGGCATCACATAACGGTTTGACGACGGAAACAGCATCATTTCCGCTTCAAGATTCACATCCAGCTTTTGTTTTTTCTTGGCCAGCGAGTTCAATACATGGCAAAACAGGCGTTCCATAACCGATACTAAAGAAGGATGCACCACGGCACTTGATGTCAGCTGCTGGATTTGTGTCGAGCAATCGGCGTAATCCGAATCGGTGCGGTACACCACGCCCCAAGCCGCCACATGCACGTCTCCCGACAACACCGTTACACGGAGTTGCAATGCTTCTGCGGTTTTAAACAAAGTTTCAATCAATCTTTTACGTTCGCCTTCGTGGGCATCGTTGGTCCAATGGTCTTTCAAATCATCGGCGCTGCTGTCGAGCACATGGTCGTAGCCCAAGTTTTCCATCAGTAACTCTGCCAACGAAAGTTTCGGGTGCATAACCGGCACAGACGATACAAACAGCAAGTGCCTTTCGGTGCTGCATTCGGGTATGCCGCAAAACAGCCATTGCTGCATCGCACGCCAAGTGTAAGGCCCCATAATCTGTTCGTGAGAACGCTCGGTGCGCAAATCGGCTACCAATAAACTTACCGGGCCGACTGTGTGTGCAAACGAAAAACCCGGCTGGTTATCGAAAAGCGGCAATGCCAACGGATCTGACTGCAAAATCTCCGACCATTTAATCGGTTCGAAAATCGGGTCGTCGATACGCATATTCACTTCTGTGCATAGCGTCAGCTCCGGCAGTTGGTCAACCGCCTGCTGCATCTGAAATACCCAAAAAGCGCGGCGGGCGTGATAAAACATGCGTTGAAACAACGGGCTGCGCTGCATTTCCGGGCTATGCGAACCCCAACCGTCGAAAATATCGTGGTCGTCCCACATCATCACGGTCGGAATCCGTGCCATGCCGTGTGCCGAATCAAGGGTTTTATTAACCGAACCCCACGGCGCGTGGTTACGCGGCAACCAACGGCTGAGATAAAAATCGATGTAGTAGTCTTCAATCGCTTTCTCGAGCGACGCGCTGACTTTATATTTCAGCTGTTCTTTGCGCGGCAGACCGATCCACTTTTTCAGCAGTTTGATGTCTTCCCAAATCGGGTCGAAATAAATCTGGTCGCCGCCCATCACCAGCAGATGAAAACGCTGCAAACCGCAATCGTGCGTGCGGGTTTCGTGCCATAGCTGCTCTTTGTCGATTTGGTAGCCCGGCGGACGCACCGATTTATCGTGATTGCACAAAATATCTTCCCAAACCGCATTTTCGCCTTTAATCAACTTGCGGATACCGTTCGCATCCGAAAAACCGTTGCACGACACATAAATCATACGCGGAGCCTGATCCAGCGCAGGCACGGTGAAATGCCAAACTTCATCCACTCCGTCGATGCAATATTCGACTTTTCTTTCCTGCGCCTGCTGTGCAACCGACAAATCGTAACGCAGATAAGCTTTACCGCCGTGTTCCATCAGAATTTTAGGCGCGCAAGTCGGCTTGCCGTCCACCCTTACAACCGGAAACGGCGCGCTGTTTGATACCACAATCAAAGCGGTTACTTTCCATTCTCCGCATTCCGCGCCACCGCGAAACGACAACACAGGACCGAGATAAAGTTTGGTCATAGCATTTCTCCTTTGCTTTCATATGTTCCGAACAGGCTGAAACCTTTGTAAAACGCCAAATGCGGATGGAATCCAAGAGCGGCAACGCACAACGCAGAAATGCGCCGCACCTTGCAGACTGCCAAAATCATTCCGCACCAACCGCATCTTTATGTTTTTTAATATTACTTTTTGTTTAAATAAACATTGTATCCGTATTTGCCCACCGTTTACTTTAATGTAAAACAAAGTAATCTTATTGTTCCCCGCACTTGCCTAAAACATTTTTGTCTATAATCCAAGCAAGGCCGGCTCGCCGGACGATTCATCAACACACGAAAAGGAATGAACAATGGGTTTGTTTAGCTTTATCAAAAACGCAGGCGAAAAACTGTTTGGAAAAGACGAAAAAGAAGTGGCCGCAGCCGCAGCCGCCAATGTGGAAGACTTAAACAACAAAGCTTCTGCCGCGATCCAAAACTATATTGAAAAACAAAATCTCGGCCTGACCGGCTTGAGCGTATCTTTCGACGGAGCCAGCGGTAAAGTAACGCTTAACGGTTCCGCCCCTTCGCAAGAAGCCGCAGAAAAAGCCGTTTTGGCGGCAGGCAATGTTACCGGCGTGTCTGATGTAGACAACAACCTCTCGTTCCCCGCCGCAGCAGAAGCCAAATATCACGATGTGGCCAGCGGAGACACCCTGTCTGCTATCGCTAAAAAATACTACGGCGATGCCAATCAATATATGAAAATTTTCGAAGCCAACAAACCCATGTTGAGCGACCCCAACAAAATTTATCCCGGACAAAAACTGCGTATTCCCGAATAAGCCGGTTTGAAAACACAAAGGCCGTCTGAAAGAATTAAGTTTCCTTTCAGACGGCCTTATTGATTAGATGCTTTCAACAGACTTTTAAACAGCTATAACCAATCAACTTAACTTTTATTGCGGCATTGCTGCGCCTTTCCGTATTAACCGTAATGTCTGCGGCTTGCTGCCGTGTGTCAAAATTAAGCCAATTGACTATAATCCTTACAACACTTTCACAATGCTTTCGCACAGATAGCGGATATTGTCTTCGGTGATACCGGCTACGTTGATGCGGCCGGAGCGTACAGCATAAATGGCAAATTCGTCTTTCAGTCGGTCAACCTGTTCGGGCGTCAAACCTGAAAACGAGAACATGCCGTTTTGTTTCACGATAAAGCTGAAATCCTGCTCGGCACCGTATTCTTTCAACAAATCGACAAATTTCTGACGCATCTCTTTAATGCGGCCGCGCATTTCGTCCAATTCGGCAATCCATTGCGCTTTCAATGCTTCATCTTTCAACACCAAAGCAACAGTCGAACCGCCGTGTGAAGCGGGGTTGGAATACAGCGTGCGGATGATGGTTTTCACTTGGCTGAATGCGCGGTTGGCGGTTTCTTCATCGGCCGCAACCAAAGTAAACGCCCCCACGCGCTCGTTATACATGCCGAAGTTTTTTGAATACGAGCTGGCCACCAGCAATTCTTTATTCAGCTTGGCAAAAGCCCGCAAACCGTAGGCATCTTCTTCCAAACCGTTGGCAAAACCCTGATAGGCAAAGTCAAACAGGGGCAGCCAGCCTTTTTCGGCCGACATTTTTGCCAAGGTTTCCCATTGCTCGGGCGTGGGGTCGATACCGGTAGGGTTGTGGCAGCAGCCGTGCAACAGCACCACATCGCCTTTTTCGGCACGGCCCAAATCCTCAATCAAACCGTTCCAATCCAAACCGTGGGTGGTTTTGTCGTAGTAGCGGTAATCGCAGATATTGATGCCGGCGGCTTTGAAAATCGCGTTGTGGTTCGGCCAAGTTGGGGCGGAAATCCATACGTTTTTCGCGCCGGTTTGGCGTTTGATAAATTCGGCAGCCACACGCAGCGCACCCGTTCCGCCCAAACTCTGTGCAGTTTTGGCGCGCTTGGAGGCGATGATTTCGCTGTCTGCGCCAAAGAGCAGTTTTTGCGTTTGGGCGTTGTATTCGGCCACGCCGTCGATAGTCAGGTAGTTTTTGGTGTTTTCGGTTTCAAGCAGGCGTTTTTCCGCCTCTTTAACCGCTTTCACAATCGGCGTTTGGCCTTGGGCGTCTTTATATACACCAATACCCAAGTTCACTTTATTTTCACGGATTTCTGCTTTGAACGCCTCGCCCAAGCCTAAAATGGGGTCGGCCGGAGCAGCTTCGATTTTGTCGAAAAACATAGTGCTACCTTTCTGGAATTAACAAGGAAACGGATGAAAACAAAAATTCGAGCCTAAAACCTTTGCAAAACTCCCTGATGCGGATGCAGTTCAAGGTTTACAGCCCATCCACAACGCAGAGATGCGCGGCAGACAAAAGTTTTGCAAAGGTTTCAACTTATCTATATTACGCTTTTTAACATAGGATGAAAACAAAAAACATGCCGCCTGTACTTTCAGACGGCATGTTTGGTCAGTATATCAATCAGGTTGGGAAACAGACGTTAAGCAACTTCGTCTGCTTTGTAACCTTTGGTTGCGAAGAACGTGATGTACATGTAGCAAATGGCAGGCACGATGAACGATACCAACAGGCCGGCGTTGTCGGCAAAGAAGCCTTGAACCACCGGCACAATCGCACCGCCCACAATTGCCGTACAGATAATGCCCGAAGCCGCACCGGTAAATTTACCCAAGCCTTTGGTGGCCAGAGAGAAAATGGTCGGGAACATAATCGAATTGAAGAAACCGATACCCAACAGTGCCCACTGGGTTATTGCGCCGCCGCCGGCGGAAATGGCAATAATAATCAGCGCAATCGCAGCCAAAGCATTGAAAGTCAGGTATTTGTTGGGAGCGATTTTGTTCATCATCGCCGAACCGATAAAGCGGCCGACCATTGCCCCGCCCCAGTAGAACGACAGGTAAAACGCACCGGTAGAGTGGTTTAATCCGGCCACTTCTTCCAACACGTTAATCATCAGCGAACCGATGGCCACTTCGGCGCCGACGTAGCAGAAAATCGCAGCGGCACCCAATACCATGTGTTTGTATTGCCATACGCTGGTTTTGCCGTCGTGATTGTGTTCGGTAACTTCTTCGGCGATTTTGCGCGCATCGGGCAAATGAAGCATCTTAACCACGACGGCCAACAGAATCAGAAAACCCGCCAAACCCAAATAGGGAATCTGTACGGAAGAAATACGCTCGGCTTCGCTGGCCGTGGCATCCACGAAAATCAGCATCGCACCCAAAGGCGGGGCAATCATGGTTGCCAAAGAGTTGAACGCCTGAATCAGGGTGAGTGTAGACGATTCTTTGCCCGGTTTGGCCATCAGGGTAACGTATGGGTTACCTGCCACTTGCAGCAGCACGATGCCCGATGCCAACACAAACAATGCACCTAAGAAAATCGGGTAAGAGTGGCTGCCCGCTGCGGGATAAAACAAGAAACAGCCGAGAGCGGCAATCAGAAAGCCGCCGATAACGCCGTTTTTATAGCCGACTTTTTCTACCAGTTTGCCCATCGGAATCGACATCACGGCATACGCTGCGAAGAAACAGAACTGAATCAGCATCGCCTGCGTGTAAGTCAGGTTGAAGATACTTTTCAGATGGGGAATCAGAATGTCGTTCATGCATGTGATGAAACCCATCATGAAAAACAATGTGGTCAACACCGACAATGCAAAATTATTGTTTGTTTGTGATTGCGTAGACATTTTTTCAAATCCTTATACAAACTCGATTGATTAAAAAATTGCTATTCCCGCATTGCCGCCAAGCGCAACAATAGCTGAAAACAACTGATAATACTTATCTTTTTACTAAACGGATATTGCTATTTTTTATATACCCTATTATTGCGTGCCGTCTGAAAACATGTTTTCAGACGGCCTGAGATGCTTGAGCCTATTGGCAGCCGCTGTCTTTGTCGCAATTGGCATTGCGGTAGAGGCGGATCAAGCGTTCGGTTGAGCTGTCGTGCTGCTGAACGGCGGTTTCCCCCGTCAGCTCCAACAAAATGGTTTTGGCAAGCTGTTTGCCCAACTCCACGCCCCATTGGTCGAAGCTGTTGATGCCCCAAATAATGCCCTGCACGAAGGTTTTGTGTTCATACAGCGCAATCAGGCTGCCCATGTTGCGGGGGTTGATTTTGTTCATCAGAATCAGATTGCTGGGGCGGTTGCCGGAGAAGGTTTTATGCGGCACCAATTCTTCGATGCGCGCTTCATCCATGCCCTGCGCTTTCAGTTCAACACGCACTTCGTCGGGCGTTTTGCCGCGCATAAAGGCTTCGGCTTGAGCGAATACGTTTGCCAGCAAAATCTCGTGATGGCCGGGCAGATTGCTGCGTTTTTGCAGCGAGGCAATCAAATCAATCGGCGTAATGTGCGTGCCTTGATGCAGCAGTTGGAAGAAAGCGTGTTGGCCGTTGATGCCGGTTTCACCCCAGATAATCGGTGCGGTTTCATGGGCTACCGCTTGTCCGTCGAGCGTAACCTGTTTGCCGTTGCTTTCCATATCCAGCTGCTGGATGAATTTGGGCAGGCGGTGCAGGTGTTGGTCGTACGGGGCGATGATGTGGCTGCCGCCTCCGTAATAGTTGATATACCAGATACCGATCAACGCCAACAGCACCGGCATATTCTGTTCCAACGGCGCATTGAAGAAATGCTGATCCATCAGATGCGCGCCGTTGAGCATTTCGATAAAGTTCTCTTCGCCCAAATAAAGCATAATCGGCAAGCCGATGGCAGACCACAGGCTGTAACGCCCGCCGACCCAATCCCAAAACTCGAACATATTGGCGGTGTCGATACCGAAATCGGCCACGGCTTTTTTGTTGGTCGATACGGCTACGAAGTGCTTGGCTACGGCAGATTCTTCATCAGCATATTTCAAGAACCACTCGCGGGCGGTTAACGCATTGGTTAGGGTTTCTTGCGTGGTAAAGGTTTTGGAAGCGATGATGAACAACGTGGTTTCGGGATGCACCTTTTCCAGCACATCACGCAACTGCGAGCCGTCCACATTCGATACAAAGTGCATTTTCAAACGCGGATGGCCGTAAGGCTTGAGTGCCGTACACATCATCAACGGCCCCAAATCGGAACCGCCGATACCGATATTGACCACATCGGTAATCACTTGGTTGGTATAGCCCAGCCATTCGCCGCTGCGTACTTCGTGTGCAAACTCGCCCATACGGCTCAGCACGCGGTTCACTTGGGGCATCACGTCTTCGCCGTCGACGCGGATCGGGGCATTGGTGCGGTTGCGCAAAGCCACATGCAATACGGCGCGGTTTTCCGTTGTGTTGATTTTTTCGCCGCGGAACATCTGTTTGATACGCTCCGGCACGCCTGATTCGCGGGCAAGTTGCATCAGCAGAGACAATGTTTCGTCGGTAATGCGGTTTTTCGAATAATCTAAAATCAAACCGCCTACTTCCAGCCAGTAACGCTGCGCCCGTTCGGGGTCTTGCTCGAACAAATCGCGCATATGCAGGCTTTTGGTTGCATCGAAATGCTTCCACAGCTCCCGCCATACAGGCAGATCCTGTAAATGTTTCATGATTCTTCCTTACTGTTATATTCCAAATGTTTGCTGTGGATGCTGCGCTTGCCTTTCTGTAATTGCAGGCTGGCGGTTTCCCCCAGCCGCAAAGCCAAGCCGATGGTGAGTATATCGATTACCGCCAATTGGAGCAGACGTGAAACCATAGGCGTGTAAAGTTCGCTGTTTTCTTGCGCAGAAATGCTCAACACACAATCGGCCAATTGGGCAAGCGGTGATTCGGAGCGGGTAACGGCGATAACCGAGGCACCGTTTTCTTTTGCAATGCTCACGGCATCCAAAAGCTCGATCGAAGAACCGGAATTGGAAATCACCACCAACACGTCACGGTTGCTTAATACCGATGCGGCCATCAGCTGAATATGGGTATCGACATAGGCCACCGTTGAAATACCGAAACGGAAAAATTTATGCTGCGCATCTTGGGCGACAATGCCTGAATTGCCTACTCCGTAAAACTCGATGCGGCGGGCATGGCTGAGCATTACCACGGCTGTTTCGAGGTCGGCTTCTTTCAGGAAACGGCGCGCACCCAAAATCGAAGCGGCCGCATTGCCGAGCACTTTTTCCACCACATTGCCCATGTCGTCGTCTGCATTCAATTCTTCATGCACATACGGCATGCCTTCGTGGCCGAGGCTGGCAGACAGCGCCAGTTTGAATTCGGGCAACCCTTTATAACCCAAACTGCGGCAGAAACGGATAACGGTAGGTTGGCTCACCGAAGCCCGTTCGGCAATTTCGGCTACTGCGGCATGCACGAACCACTTGGGTTCGGCCAATGCCGATTCTGCCACTTTGCGTTCTGCTCCCGAAAGGTCGCTGAGTGATTCGCTGATTTTACTTAACATAATAATTCTGCTTTCTATAATCTGCTGCCTGTATATTCAAGCAGTATGCCGTCTGAACAGGTATGGCAAATAAACTTTATTTCTGCTAGGCGTGTCGTCGTACTACAAGTTAAGTTCATTGACTATGTATTCAGGTATTAAACGCCACCTGCGTATTTGTGCGACATTTTATTGCCGTATCAGCAAACAGCCAACTGCCGCACGGAACGGTGTGGGTTTTATTGCACGGCATTCCGTGCGGTTGCGGTATCGAAAAGCAGGCGGCTATGCTTTTGCCGTTTCTCCTTTTTTACCTGCCGCACCGCCCAAAGCCGCGGTATTGTTGCACTTGCCTTGCAGATGGTTCGACAACGCTACGGCCGCACCGGTTATACCGGGGTATTTGCCCAATACGATATATACGGGAATGGCGGCCAAATAGGCATCGAACCGGCCTTTGCTCTCGAAGCGCGTGCGGAAAGGCGAGTTTTTGAAGTAATCGATAAAGCGCGGAATGATGCCGCCGCACAAATACACGCCGCCGCTTGCACCCAATGTTAACGCCAGATTCGACGATACCGTGCCCAACATGGCGCAGAAAATGTCCAACGTCAAACGGCACAACGGCGATGAACCGCTCAAAGCCTGCTCACTGATTTCGGCCGGTGTCATTTTTTGACGCTTCACGCCTTCTTTGGCCGACAAAGCTTCATGAATCAGCGTCAAACCTGCTCCGCTCAAAAAACGCTCGGCAGAAACATGACCGTATTTTTTCTTAGCGAATTGCCAAATCATGATTTCGGCATCATCAAACGGGGAAAAGCTGACATGCCCGCCTTCTCCGGCCAACGGCACCCAGCCGGAATTGCTGGGTATCAACCCGCTCACCCCCAGCCCCGTGCCCGGCCCGATAACGGCTTTGGGTGCGTTTTCTACCGGTTTGGAACCGCCGACCTGAACCAATTCTTCTTTGGGCAGACGGGTAATCGCCAATGCCTGCGCAGTAAAATCGTTCAGCAAAATCAAGGTTTCCAAACACAGTGATTGGCGGGTGGTTTCAATGGAAAATGCCCAGTGGTGGTTGGTCATCTGAACCCAATCGCCCAAAATCGGATTGGCAATGGCAATCGCCGCATGGCTGATTTTCGGGTTGCCCGCGCGTTTCAAGTATTCGCGGATGGCATCGACGATGGTATCGTAATCGTTGCACGGCAGCACTTCTATCTTTTCGAGTTGTTGGGGAGCGGTTTCCAATGCGAAACGGGCATTGGTTCCGCCGATGTCGGCAACCAAGCGCGGCCATTCAACGGTGTCGGCAGGTGCGGGAGCGTGTTTGCCGGAAGCTTGATCTTCTTTAGTTTGAGTAGTGGACATGGCAGTTTACCTTTTCGTTATTGAGTACATAACCGATCGGAAAATCTTTGGAAGCGGCCGCAGCGGCTTGGTCGAATACTGCTTTTTTCTCTTCGCCCTGAATGGCGAGAAAAACGGCAGGCGTTGCGGCAATGGCAGCCAAGGTCATGCTGATACGCTCGTGGGGCGCGGTAACCGGAGTGGTGTGCAGCAAAGGCACGCTGTTTTGCATATCCAAGCCTTTGTCCAATTGCGGTGCCTGCGGAAACAATGATGCAGTATGCCCGTCGCCGCCCATGCCCAACACCAGCACGTCGGGTTGGCGGTAGTGTTTTAAGGCCGTCTGAACCACTGCTTCGGGAGATAAACCGGCTTCGGTTTTTCCTGCTTCTACCACGGGAATCCAAGTAGCGGCGGCAGCTTTGTTTTTTAAAAGGTATTCGTGCACCAAGCCGGTGTTGCTGTCGGCATGGGTGGTCGGCACGATACGCTCGTCCACCAACGTTATGCCTACTTTCGCCCAATCCAAATCTTTCTGCGATAAGGCTTCGAAAAATGCAATGGGCGACCGCCCGCCCGACACAGCCAACACGGCTCCGCCTTGTTTAACTAAAGCCTGCTGCAACGAAGCAGCCACGGCGTCGGCCAATGCCGCAGAAGCAGCAGCGGCGTTTTCATGTTGGTGCCATTGGTAAGCCATAATGAACTCTCTTTCGGTATCGTTTTTCAGACGGCCTCAAACGCATAATCGACAGGCCGTCTGAAAAGCTGTTATTGCTCTTCGTGCCATTTGTCGCCGTTGCGTGCCAACAATTGGCGGGCGGCTTCCGGCCCCCACGAATGGGCTTCGTATCCGTGAGGCGGCACGGAACTGGCAGCCCAGTTGTCCATAATCGGCATTACCCATTCCCACGCGGCTTCCAGTTCGTCGCGGCGGTTGAATAATGCCAGCTTGCCGTTGATCACGTCGAGCAGCAAACGTTCGTAAGCCTCGGCACGGCGGCCGGCCACTTCTTTGCCCATATCCACGCTCAACGCGGTCAGTTCCACACGGTTGCCCGCACCCGGCGTTTTGACTTGTGTGTACAGGCAGACGGATTCGGTGGGTTGCAGTTCGATAACCAAACGGTTGGGGGCTTTTTGGCTGCCCTCAAAAATATGGTTGGGCAGCTCGCGGAAATTCAACACGATTTCGGCTACTTTACCCGCCATGCGTTTGCCGGTGCGCAAATAGAAAGGCACGCCCGCCCAACGTTGGTTGTCGATTTCCGCCTTAATAGCCACATAGGTTTCGGTGCGGCTGTCGGCAGGTACGTTATGCTCTTGCAAATAGCCGTTGACGGTTTGGCCGTCTTTTTGGGCGGCGGTATATTGGCCGCGCACCACATTTGCATCGACATCGGCCAAAGTCAGCGGTTTCAAAGACTTAATCACTTTCAGTTTTTCATCGCGCACGGCATCGGCATCCAAACTGGCGGGCGCTTCCATCGCCGTCATGCACAGCATCTGCATCAAGTGGTTTTGCACCATATCGCGCAGCGCACCGGTGATGTCGTAAAACTCGCCGCGCTCTTCCACGCCCAATTGTTCGGCAATGGTCAGTTGAACGCTTTTCACATATTTGTTGTTCCACAACGGCTCGAACACAACATTGGCAAAGCGCAGCGCCAACAGGTTTTGCAGGGCTTCTTTGCCCAAATAGTGGTCGATACGGTAAATCTGTTCTTCTTTATAAAAACGCGCTACATCGGTGTTGATTTCTTGCGAAGACTTCAAATCGGTGCCCAAGGGTTTTTCCAATACGATACGCACGTTGTCGGCATTCAAGCCCACAGCGGCAAGGTTTTCACACGCGGGGGCAAAAAATTTAGGGGCGGTTGAGAGATAAATAACGACGTTGTCGGTTTCGCGGCGGGCTTTAACCGTTTCGGCCAATGTGCCGAAATCTTCGGAACGGGTAACATCTACGGTGAGGTAAGCGATGCGTTTGACAAACGATGCCCACGCCTCATCGCTTAAGTTTTCTTTAATATGGATTTTGGAATGGCTTTCCACTTTGGCGAGAAAACCTTCGGTATCCAAATCGCTGCGGCTTACGCCCAAAATACGGCCTTGCGGATGCAGCAGCCCGGCCACATGAGCCTGATACAGGCAGGGTAGAAGCTTGCGCATGGCCAAATCGCCGGTTGCACCAAATAACACCAAATCAAAGTTTGTTTGCGTATTCATCACGTCTTCTTTCGTTTACTGAGGCTGGCTCAACGCCATAACTAAATATAAATCTGCTGCATACGGCTTACATGATTTGCATAAAACTACACGCCGTATTCTGTAACTGTAATCAGAATAAAATCAGTAGCAATCCTACACAGCACTACAGTTTTTGTCTATGCTGTTTTTCATAAAAATTTGACCTATGTAAACATATCGCCAAATCCTTATTTGACCGATCATTTCATTTTGTTACAAAACTACACAAGAAAGTTTGACCTAGTGCAAGCATTATTTTGTAACTTAACTACAATCTATATTATAATTTTAATCAATAAAGCTTTCAGACAGCCTTATCTGTTTGAATCTGTTTTAAAACAAAGCACACACCAAGCAAAAAGCACTTTCCGCCGAAGACCACTACGAAAGGCAGAGCCTTATGAACACTCCTGCTCCCCTACACCCCAAACTGGCCGCCGTAACCGAACGCATCATCGAACGCAGCCGCCCTACCCGCGAAGCCTACCTTGTACGCATCCGCACACTGAAACAGCAAGGACGTGTCGAACGCGACCAACTGGGATGCTCCAACCTTGCCCACGGCTATGCCGCCATGCCGCAAACCATCAAAATCGAAATGCTCAAACACAACACACCGAACTTGGGCATGATTACCGCCTATAACGATATGGTTTCGGCACACCAGCCGTTTTTCCAGTTTCCCGACTGGATTAAAGACGAAGCCCGAAAACACGGTGCCACCGCGCAAGTGGCCGGCGGCACGCCCGCCATGTGCGACGGCATTACCCAAGGTTACGAGGGCATGGAGCTTTCACTGTTTTCGCGCGACGTCATCGCCATGAGCACCGCCGTCGGCCTGTCGCACCAAATGTTTGACGGCGCACTGTATTTCGGCGTGTGCGACAAAATCGTACCCGGCCTGATGATAGGCGCGTTGAGCTGCGGCCACATACCCGGCATTTTCGCACCCGCAGGGCCTATGCAAAGCGGCATCGCCAACAAAGAAAAAGCCCGCACCCGCCAGCTTTTCGCCGAAGGCAAAGTCGGCCGCGATGCGCTGCTCGAAAGCGAAATGGGTTCCTACCACAGCCCCGGCACCTGCACCTTTTACGGCACGGCCAACTCCAATCAAATGATGATGGAAATGATGGGCGTGCATCTGCCTGCCGCCGCCTTTTTCCACCCCTACACACCCATGCGCGAAGCCTTGACCCGCTACGCCGCCGCCCATTTGGTCGAAAGCATCAAAAACGGCACGGCCAAACCTATGGGAGAAATGCTCGATGAAAAATCGTTTGTCAACGCACTTATCGGCCTGATGGCAACCGGCGGCTCCACCAACCACACCATGCACTTGGTAGCCATGGCGCGCGCAGCCGGCATTATTCTGACTTGGGACGACTTCGATGAAATATCGTCCATCGTTCCGCTATTAATCCGCGTTTACCCCAACGGCCAAGCCGACGTTAACCACTTCGCTGCTGTCGGCGGCCTGCCTTTCGTGATCCGCGAATTGCGCAACAACGGCCTGCTGCACGACGATGTCGATACCGTGATGGGACACGGCATGGAAGCCTATACCAAAGAGCCTTTCCTGATTGACGGCAAACTCGAATGGCAAGACGCCGTTGCCGAAAGCCGCGACGAAGACATCCTGCGCCCCTTCTCGCGCCCCTTCTCGCCCGACGGCGGCTTACGCCTGATGAAAGGCAACATCGGCCGCGGCGTGATCAAAGTTTCCGCCGTGCGCGAGCACTGCCGCATCATCGAAGCACCCGCCATCGTCTTCAACGACCAGCGCGAAGTGTTGGCGGCCTTTGAGCGGGGAGAGCTGGAACGCGACTTTATCTGCGTCGTCCGTTTTCAAGGCCCGCGCGCCAACGGCATGCCCGAACTGCACAAGCTCACCCCGCCTTTGGGCATTCTGCAAGACCGCGGTTTCAAAGTTGCCTTGGTTACAGACGGCCGCATGTCGGGCGCATCGGGCAAAGTACCCGCCTCCATCCACATGAGCCCGGAAGCCCTGCTCGGCGGCGGCATCGGCAAAATCCGCACCGGCGATATGATCCGCTTCGATTCCGTTACCGGCGAGCTGACTGCTTTGGTTGACGAAGCCGAATGGAACGCGCGCGAAACCGCCGAGGCCGACTTGAGCAAAAACACCCACGGCATCGGCCGCGAACTGTTCGCCGGCTTCCGCAGCATGACCAGCAGCGCAGAAACCGGTGCCATGAGCTTCGGCGGCGACTTCGCCTGAACCGGCTTTTCAGACGGCCTCATTCCCGACAGGCCGTCTGAAAACACTTCCGCAACACTTTTCAGACGGCCTTACCGTCTTAACAGATTGGAGCAAACATGAATGCACGCGACATCCTTTCCGCCGGCGCAGTCGTTCCCGTAATGGCCATCAACGACATCCATACCGCCGTCGATTTGGCACACGCCTTGGTCGAAGGCGGCATCCCTACGCTTGAAATCACGCTGCGTACCGAGCACGGCATCAAAGCCATCGAACTGATTAAAAAAGAAGTGCCCGGCGCCATCGTCGGTGCAGGCACGGTAATCAACGGCGAACAGCTCAAAGCCGTAGAAGACGCAGGCGCCGTGTTTGCCATCAGCCCCGGTTTCAACGTTCATTTCGCCAAAGCCGCCGCCCAAAGCAGCATCGCCGTGATTCCCGGCATTGCCACGCCCGGCGAACTTATGCTCGCACTGGAACACGGCATCGACACCATGAAACTCTTTCCCGCCGAAGTCGTGGGCGGCATCAACATGCTCAAAGCCCTGCACGGCCCTTTCCCTCAAGTGAAGTTTTGCCCCACCGGCAGCATCAGCCTCGAAACCGCACCCGAATACCTGAAACTGCCCAACGTATTGTGTGTCGGCGGTTCGTGGCTCACGCCTAAAGACGCAGTGGCAAATAAAGATTGGGCCGCGATTACCCGATTGGCTAAAGAAGCATCGGCATTGAAGGCCAAATAAGTTCCTCTCAAAACGCACGAGGCCGTCTGAAAATATTTGTTCAGACGGCCTTTCTGACTAAAAACGGCTCCGTTATATCAATCGGCACTCCAATTATAAATACACAGATTTATCGGCTATATTCCCCACACTTCTTCCACGGAATTTTTCAGCAGATTAAGAATCGGGTCTTCTTCAAACTCATTCAGATAAATGAAATTCAGCGGCATGGTTTGGCGGTATTCCTCAATCACCGCAATCGGCCTGCCGCTTTCTTTCGCCGAACGCGCACGGTGCTCCGGCACCACGGCCACGCCGGTTCCCTGACACACCAAATCAATGATGGTTTGAGAGTAATCACAGATAATCTGGCGCTTGGGCGAAATTTTGTGTTTGCGCCAAAACTGCTGCATGTGTTTGCGGCTGCCCGATACGCCCGACATTTCAATCCATGCGTACTGGCCGAGGCTGGCAGGCAAATCCTGCCGCACCGTTTGCTCGGCTTCTGCAGGGCAAATCAGCGAATAGTGGAGGTCTTGCAGAAAAATACTGCGCAGGCTGCGGTGGTTGACCGGCCCGAGAAAAAAGCCGCCGTGCAGCTGTTTGTCGAGAATGCGCTGCTCGATTTCCCCGCTCATGCCGTATTGGATATGCAGCAGAATATCCGGATCGTGGCGGAGCACTTTTTCGGTAAGGCGGGTGATTTTGTCGGAAGGAACGGGATGAATCAAACCGATATCGGTATGAGCCACATAATGCTCGGCCAAGGTTTTGGCGAAACAGTCGAGCTTGTGATGGTGTTGCAATAAAATTTCAGCTTCGGGCAGAAACACTTCCCCCGCCGGCGTCAGCTCCATACCGTTGGTGGTGCGTTTGAACAAGGTTACGTTAAGCCGTTTTTCAAGCGACTTGATTTGTGCCGAAACGGCAGGCTGCGATAAATGCAAACGCTCCGCCGCTTGGGTCAGGTTGCCGATGTGGGCAACCTCGGTGAATGTTTTCAGTTGGTTGTAGTCCATTATTTCTCACTTCATCTATTTATTATGTTATGAATAAAGCGTTATGCGGCTTGATTTAAAGCAGTGTCCGCTTGCTTGTTTTAACACATTTCGAGGCCGTCTGAAAAGTTTTTTTAAGAATGATATTTCTTTTAAAATCATATTTTTTGGCTTATACCATCAACAAAACAAATTGATACTATCAGAAAATAAAATTAGCCATTGCAATATTTTTTAATTTTAATGCCCATCGTTCATACCTTAAAGGTTTTACGAAAGGAGAAGAAAAAATGGAAAAACAAACGGCACAACGGGTGCTCCGGCATCCCAAATTCCAGCGTATGGCGCGCCAGAAAGCACTCATAGGATGGGGATTTTCTGCCGTCATATTTTTTATGTATGTTTTCTACATTTGGATGATCGGCACGTCGCCCGAAATTTTCGCCCGCCCCGTATCCGAAGGCAGTATCACCACTTGGGGCATTTACGCCGGTTTGTTTGTGATTATCTTTTCGTTCATCACCACAGGGATTTATGTGAGCATTGCCAACGGCAAATTTGAAGACATGACCAAAGAAGTTGTGCGGGAAGTTGAGGGAGAATAAACGCATGAATAAATTACTAATCACCTTATCCGGCCTGCTGGTTTCGGGTAGCGTATGGGCCGATGCCTTCACCGGCGAAGTTCAAAAACAACCCTTAAACATCGCGGCCATCGTGATGTTCCTGATTTTCGTCGGCGGTACCCTGTTTATTACCAAATGGGCTGCCAAGCAAAACAAATCCACCAAAGACTTCTACACCGCCGGCGGCGGCATTTCCGGCTTCCAAAACGGCTTGGCGATTGCCGGCGACTACATGTCTGCCGCGTCGTTTTTGGGTATTTCAGCCATGGTGTACACCACCGGTTACGACGGCCTGATCTACTCCACCGGCTTCTTGGTGGGCTGGCCGATTGTATTGTTCCTCGTAGCCGAACGCTTGCGCAACTTGGGTAAATTCACGTTCTCCGACGTAGTTGCCTACCGCCTGAAACAAAAACCCGTGCGCGTGTTTGCAGCCAGCGGTTCGCTGTTGGTGGTGATTCTGTATCTGATCGCGCAAGTTGTGGGTGCGGGCAAACTGATTCAGTTGCTGTTCGGCATGAGCTACACTTCGGCCGTGGTGATTGTGGGCGCGCTGATGGTGGCGTATGTATTGTTCGGCGGTATGTTGGCAACCACTTGGGTGCAAATCATCAAAGCCGTGCTGCTGCTTTCCGGTGCGACTTTCATGGCATTCATGATTTTGAAAGCCAGCGGTTTCAGCTTGGAAGGCATGTTCCTGAAAGCCACCGAAATCCATGAAAAAGGCACGGCGATTATGGCGCCGGGCGGCTTGGTGTCCAACCCGATTGATGCGCTCTCGCTGGGCTTGGCCCTGATGTTCGGTACGGCCGGTCTGCCGCACATTCTGATGCGTTTCTTTACCGTGCCCGATGCTAAAGAAGCGCGTAAATCGGTATTCGTGGCTACCGGCTTTATCGGCTACTTCTACCTGCTGACCTTCGTCATCGGTTTCGGCGCGATTATTTTCGTTACCAAAGACAACCCGCAATTCTTTACCACCATGATTCAAGACGGCAAATCGGTTGTGGAAATGATCGGCGGCACCAATATGGCGGCGGTGCATTTGTCCGGCGCATTGGGCGGCGACCTGTTCTTGGGCTTCATTTCAGCCGTCGCATTCGCCACCATTTTGGCGGTAGTGGCCGGTTTGACCCTCTCCGGTGCGTCTGCGGTAAGCCACGACTTGTATTCTTCTGTAATCCGCGAAGGCAAAGCCACTCAAGAAGAAGAAATGCGCGTATCCCGCTTGGCCACTTTAGGTTTGGGTATTTTGGCGATTATCTTGGGCATTGCGTTTGAAAACCAAAACGTAGCGTTCATGGTGGGCTTGGCGTTCGCGCTGGCGGCTTCGGCCAACTTCCCGATTTTGGCTTTGTCGATGTTCTGGAAAGGCTTAACGACACGCGGCGCAGTTATCGGCGGTTTCTTGGGTTTATTGGTTGCTTTCGTGCTGATTATTTTAGGCCCGACCGTTTGGGTGAAAGTGCTGCACAACAAAGAAGCCATCTTCCCATACAGCAACCCTGCCCTGTTCTCGATTCCGCTGGCCTTTATCGCAGCTTGGTTCTTCTCGATTACCGACAAATCGAAACAGGCCGAATTGGATAAAGCAGGCTTCGAAGCTCAATATGTACGTTCGATGACCGGTATCGGCGCGGCTGAAGCCAGCGACCACTAATAAACATCGTTCCGTAGCATAACGGGCCGTCTGAAAACGATATTTCAGACGGCCTCAATATTGAGTACAATGCCGTCTGAAACAAACGCCCGCAAGGAAACTTCATGTATTTCGTAGACCGCACCGCCGTGGTGCTGAAACCCACCGCACACTTTCTGGCATGGCTCAAACAGGCCGACGACAATATGCCCGACCTAACCCTCGAACAAATCCGCAGCAACTGCTCGGTGTTTCTCGTGCCGCAGTTCGACGAACCCGAAGCCGTGGTTTCCTACTTCGACGAGCGTTACCAGCAGATCTTTGAAGCCGAAATCGCCGGTTGGGACATCCCCAAAAACAAATGGCCCGAAGACATGAGCCTGAAAGCGTTTTGGGAATATTTCGAAGTGGAAATCCACGATATGGTGCTGGACATGGAAGAAGCCGACATGACCGTCAGCCCCGTGTTCGACAACATGATGTAAACCATGCAGGCTTTTCAGACGGCCTTAAAACCTTCCCGCACAGCATTAACCCTTACCGTATTGCTGCACCTTTGGGCGGTGCTTGCCTGCCTGTTTGCCTTCCACGGAACCATGCGTGCGGCAGGCTTGATTTTACTGGCCGCCAGCCTTATTTGGGCATGGCGCATACATAAGCTGAACCGCCCCGATGCCATACACAAAATCGCCGTCGGCCCGCAGGGAAAAGCCGCCGTTTTCGTCGGCAGCGAACAAACCGCCTTTACCGCCGGCCTGTGCGCAGGCAGCTTGGTTTCCCGCTACGCCCTGTTTTTAAAATGGGACTTGGGCGACCGGCAGATTCGGCAGTTCATCCTGCCCGACATGACCGACCGCGAAAGCTACCGCCGCCTGCTCGTATGGGCGCGCTGGGGGCAACCGAAAACATAAACAGGCCGTCTGAAACCCGCTCTGCGTGTTTCAGACGGCCTCACACACCGACACAACACCATCATGAAAACACTCAACGACTGGTTATCACATCTCGAAACCGCACACAGCGCCGGCCTGATCGACATGGGCTTGTCGCGCGTCGGCGAAGTCAAAGCCGCCATGAACCTCAACCCGCAATGCCCCGTGATCGTCGTGGCAGGCACCAACGGCAAAGGTTCCGTCTGCGCCTTTCTTACCCAGATTTACAAACAGGCGGGCTTCAAAGTCGGCACCCTCACCAGCCCGCACCTGCTCAAATTCAACGAACGCATCGCCGTCAACGCCGAGCCTGTGAGCGACGAAACCATCGTCGCCTCGTTCGAGCGCATCGAAGCCGCGCGCGGCGATATTTCGCTGACTTATTTCGAGTTCAACACCTTAGCCGCCGTCGATATTTTCATACGCGAACAAGTCGATGTGATGGTGCTCGAAGTCGGCTTGGGCGGCCGCTTGGATGCCGTCAACATTTTCAATGCCGACTGCGCCGTTGTTACCAGCATCGATTTGGATCACCAATCGTTCTTGGGCGACACCGTCGAACAAGTCGGCTACGAAAAAGCAGGCGTGTTCCGCGGCGGCAAACCCGCCATCTGCGGCCAAAACCCGCCGCCCGAATCCCTACGCCGACATGCCGAAAACATCGGCGCGGAGCTGCTGCTGATCAAGCGCGATTTCGATTTCAGCAAACTCGAACAGCAGCAATGGTCGTTCCATTTCCACCCGCAATCCGACCGATTGTTTTCAGACGGCCTCAAACGCAACCGCAATGCCCTGCCGATTCCCGCCCTGCGCGGCGCGTACCAACTGAACAACGCCGCCTGCGCGCTGGCCGTTATCGAATGCCTGAACCACAAACTGCCCATCGACATCGGCTCTATCAAACGCGGCCTGCTGCTGGTGAGCAACCCCGGCCGCTTCCAAGTTCTGCCCGGCCGGCCGCTGGTGATTCTCGACGTAGGCCACAATCCGCACGCCGCACGCGCCTTGAGGCAAGGGCTGATGGCGTTGCCGTTCGCCCAAAAACGCACCGCCGTGTTCAGCATCTTGGCCGACAAAGACATCGACCAAGTGCTCGACATCGTTAAAGACCAGTTCGACGAATGGTACATCGCCCCGCTGCACCTGCCGCGCGGCATGGATATAGATTCATTAAGCCGGAAACTGGCCGAACACAACATCGAAAACATAACCTGTTTCAACAATATTCAGACGGCCTTCCAAGCAGCTTTGGCGGCTTCTTCGGAAAATGATAGAATTACCGTTTTCGGTTCCTTCCACACCGTTGCCGAGGTTATGGCAACCCTGTAAACAAGGCAGAACATGGCAAACAACCGCTTCCAATCGTTAAACGAATACGAACAACTCAAGCGAAAAAACCGCCGCCGCTTGGTCGGAGCTTCGGCACTGGTTATTGTGGCGGGCTTTATTTTGGCCAGGGTATTAAGCCAAAGCAACGAAGGTGCCGAAGCCGAAAATATTACCATTAAAGCCGCCTCTTCCGTTCAGACGGCCTCTCCGGAACAAACGCAATCGGTTATCCAGCCCAACCGCGCCGCTTCGTCCGACGACGCTTCCGATCTGTCTCCTGCCGCCGTGCTGGAACCCGCACCCGAAAGCGGCACGGAAAGCGTCGAGCTGGATAATCCGCTCACCGCTCCCGCACCAACCGAAGCAGAAACCGCCCCCCAACCCGTGCTCGAACCTGCTCCCGCACCGTCGGCCGAAACTGCCGCAGCCGCAACAGCGACGGCCAAACAGCAAGCCGCAGCCAAACCCGAAACCAAACCTGAAACGCCGTCTGAAAAAACAGTAAAAGAATCTGTCAAACCCGCACCTGCACCGGTTAGCAAGCCGGCCAAAACCGAAGCACCGAAAGCCGAAGCCGACAACGCTCCACCTCCCGTAGTCATCATCAACAACCGCGTCGAACCCGACGCCCAAGCCGAAGCCGCGCGTAAAGCCGCCGAGAAAAAAGCTGCCGAACAGAAAGCCGCACAGCAAAAAGCAGCACAAGCCGCACAAAAAGCCAAAGCCGAAGCGGCCGCCAAAGAAGCAGAACGCGAAAAAGCCGCACACCAAGCCAAACAAGAAGCAGGCCGTCTGAAAGCGCAACAGCAGGCCAAAGCCAAAGCCGAAGCGGAAAAACGTGCCGCCCAAGCCGAACAGAAAAAACAGCAAGAAGCCAACCGCAAGGCCGCTCAAGACGCTCTGGCCAACAAGTCTTCCCGCCCGGCTGAAAAAAGCGACCCCAAAGCCATTCTCGAAGGCAAAACCAACACCAAAGCCATGATTCAAATCGGCGCATACAGCAGCCGCCAGCAAGCCCAGCAAATGCAACAAAAACTGGCCGATGCGGGCGTGAGCACTTATGTGAGCGAAACCGAAACCAGCAAAGGCAAAGTGTACCGCGTCCGCACCGGCAGCTATCCCAACCGTGAAGCCGCCGCAAAAGCTTTGGAAAGAATCCGCCAAAAAGGTGCGGACGGCATGGTCATCGGGCAGCAATAATGACGACTTTCGATATTCTCGCGTTTGGTCTTATCGGTATCTGTATCATCGTCTCGATGATGCGCGGGCTGATTGTTGAAATCGCCTCGCTGATCACATGGATTGTGGCTTTTCTCGTAGCCAAAATATTTGCCGTGCCTTTTGCCGAAATTGCATTCAGTTCGTTCGAACCCCAAGCCTTAAGCATCGCTTTATCTTTCGTTACCCTATTCTTTGCTGCATGGCTCGTGCAGCATTTTTTACGTTCGTTGCTCACTTCTGCGGTAAAAGCCAGCGGCTTGGGCAGCGTGAACCGCCTGCTCGGCGCTCTGTTCGGCGCGGCCAAAGGCATCTTGCTGGTTACTTTGGCCGTAACCGTTTGCTCGTTTACCGACCTGCCGCACACCCAAGGCTGGCAGCAGTCGTTGAGCGCAAGCTATTTTGAAGCATTGGCACAGCTTGCCGTACCCTATTTATCGTCTGTGATTACAGAACAACTACCCAACCCCTCTCTTTAATTTTCGGAGAAAAAACAATGTGTGGCGTATTAGGCATGGTAGCCTACCAACCCGTTAACCAAAGCCTCTACGACGGCCTGCAAATGCTGCAACACCGCGGGCAGGATGCTGCGGGCATCGTAACCGTCGAAGGCAACATTTTCCACATGCACAAAGGCAAAGGCATGGTGCGTGATGTTTTCCGCACCCGCAACATGCGCGATCTGACCGGCCACGCCGGCATCGCCCATGTGCGCTATCCCACCGCCGGCAATGCCGAGAGCACCGCGGAAGCCCAGCCTTTTTACGTCAGCTCCCCTTTCGGCATCGTATTGGCACACAACGGCAATCTCACCAATACCGCCGAACTGTATGAAAACGTGTGCAACAAGCACCTGCGCCACATCAATACCCGTTCCGATTCCGAAGTGCTGCTCAACGTATTCGCCCACGAATTACGCCGTGAAGTAACCGACTCCGATTCCTCCGTTCTCAGTGTGGACAATATCTTCAATGCCGTTGCCAAACTGCACAAAACCGTGCGGGGTGCATACGGTGTGGTTGCCATGATCGCCGGATACGGTTTGGTAGCCTTCCGCGACCCCTTCGGCATCCGTCCTTTGGTTTTGGGCACGCAAACCGACGAAAACGGCAAAACCGCCTACGCCATTGCCTCGGAATCGGTTGCCTTCAACGGCATGGCTTTCGATTTGGACCGCGACATCGCCCCCGGAGAAGCCGTATTCATCACGCTGGACGGCCGTTTTTTCTCCCGCCAATGCGCCGAGAATCCGCAAGTGAGCCCCTGCCTGTTTGAATATGTGTATTTCGCCCGCCCCGATTCGGTGATTGACAACGTATCCGTGTATCAATCGCGCCTGAATATGGGCATTACTCTGGCAGAGAAAGTGAAGCGCGAACTGCCTATCGACGACATCGACGTGGTGATGCCGATTCCCGACACCAGCCGCCCCAGCGCGATGGAGCTGGCCCATCATCTCGGCAAGCCATATCGCGAAGGTTTAATCAAAAACCGCTACATCGGCCGCACGTTTATTATGCCGGGTCAGGCAACCCGCAAAAAATCGGTGCGCCAAAAACTCAGCCCTATGGAATCGGAATTTAAAGGTAAAAGCGTTTTGCTGGTTGATGATTCCATCGTTCGAGGCACAACCAGCAGAGAAATCGTTGAGATGGTTCGCGCATCCGGCGCCCGCAAAGTTTATTTTGCATCAGCCGCTCCCGAAGTGCGCTTTCCCAATGTGTACGGTATCGACATGCCCACGCGCGAAGAATTAATCGCCAACGGTCGTTCCAATGATGACATTGCCCGCGAAATCGGTGCCGACGGCTGCGTTTTCCAAGATTTGGCCGAACTGGAACAAGTCGTTAAAAAGCTCAATCCCGACATTGCCGGTTTCGATGCTTCATGTTTCAACGGCTGTTACCTTACCGGCGATATAGACGAAGAATATTTGCAGAAGCTGTCTGACGACAAATCTTCGCCTTCTACGGTTCCCGCCGGTGAAATACATACCGCCATCCGCATCAACAACCATAGCGACGAAGAAGAATAATCTTTTCGGTTCTTTGCTTTCAGACGGCCTCTGATACTCATCAGGCCGTCTGAAAACCGTTTACAGATACAGATAAATCAACAGCAGCAAATCTGCCGCTGTTCATTCTGTTGCTCACACCGTTCTAATCAACCGCGTGATTCAACACATTTTCCTGCAAGGCTTGGGTAGCCTGTTCGTCGGCATGATACGAGCTTCTTACCATGGCACCGATAGCGGCGTTGGTAAAGCCCATTTCGTAAGCCTCTTTTTCAAACTCTTTAAATTGCGCAGGCGTAACATAACGCAACACAGGCAGGTGGCCGTCTGAAGGTTGGAGATACTGGCCTACGGTTATCATTTCGATATTGTGCTCACGCATGTCGCGCATGATTTCGCGCACTTCTTCGTCGGTTTCGCCCAAGCCGACCATAATGCCGGATTTGGTGGGAATATCGGGCTGCATTTCTTTATAGCGGCGCAGCAGTTCCAGCGAATGTTTGTAATCGGAACCGGGGCGCGCCTGTTTATACAAACGCGGATGGGTTTCGAGATTGTGGTTCATCACATCGGGCGGCGTGCGCGAGAGAATCTCCAGAGCGATATCCAAACGGCCGCGGAAGTCCGGCACAAGAATTTCGATTTTGGTGTTGGGGCTTTTTTCACGGATGGCGCTGATACAGTCGGCAAAATGCTGTGCGCCGCCGTCGCGCAAGTCGTCGCGGTCAACCGAAGTAATCACCACATAACGTAAATTCATGGCGGCTACCGACTCCGCAAGGTTCTTGGGTTCTTCGGGGTCGAGCGGATTAGGGCGTCCGTGGCCGACGTCGCAAAACGGGCAACGGCGGGTGCAAATATCACCCATAATCATAAAGGTGGCAGTACCTTTGCTGAAACATTCGCCGATATTGGGGCAGCTGGCTTCTTCGCAAACGGTATGCATTTTTTGGTCGCGCAAAATATTTTTGATTTCGAAAAACTTTTTACCGGTAGGCAGCTTGGCGCGGATCCATTCGGGTTTTTTGAGTTTTTCTTCCAGCGGTACGACTTTAATCGGAATACGGGCAGTTTTGGCTGCACCTTTATGCTTCACGCCTTGGGCGTTGTCTAATTTGTGTTCACTCATGATATGGTGTCTTTCGGGGCGAGTTGTTTGGTAAGGTGTGCGGTAAGTTTGTCCGCCACTTCCGTTAAGGTTGGGCAAGGGTCGATGAAATCGGCCATCTGAACCATCTCCATACCGGCATAGCCGCAGGGATTGATATATCGAAACGGCGACAAATCCATATCGATGTTCAAAGCCAAACCGTGATATACCGAGCCGTTTTTAATCCGCAGCCCTAAAGAAGCGATTTTACGCCCGCCGACATATACGCCGGGGCGTTGGGGATCGGCTGCAGCATTTATGCCGTATTCGCCCAATGTGGCGATGATGCCGTTTTCCAAAGCGGTAACGATGTGGCGCACGCTGGTTTTGCGGCGTTTGAAATCGATTAAGGTATAAACAACCAGTTGCCCGGGGCCGTGGTAGGTAATCTGCCCGCCCCGGTCGATTTGCACGACGGGAATATCGCTGTGCAACAGCAAATGTTCGGGCTTACCCGCCAAACCCTGCGTGAATACCGGCGGATGTTCTACCACCCACAATTCGTCTTCGGTTTCATCGGTTCGGGCGGCATTGAAAGCCTTCATGGCTTCGAATACCGGTTGGTAATCGGCCAACCCCAGTTGTACGGTTTTCATGTTTTACAGCACTACTTTAACTAACTCGTGGGCGGTAAGGTCGCGATAGATATTATCGAGCTGCTCCTGATTTTGCACATTATTCACCTGCACCGTGGCGCTCAAGTAGTTGCCTTTGCTGCTCGGACGGATGCTGACGTGGTGCGCTTGGGTTTCCGGCGCGTGTTTCTGCACGCAAGCGAGCACCGAAGATTCGAACTCCGGATGCTGCCCCCCCATCACTTTGATGGGAAAATTGCAGGGAAATTCGATTAACGAAGTATTGTGTTCAGTCATGGTGTTTCCTCAGTATAGGCCGTCTGAAAGGTTTCAGACGGCCTTATCACTCAAACCGGCAGTATTTTAACGCAAACACGTTGGCCAATCCATTATACTGCCTTGTAAAAGGCCGTTTGATTACCCGCAGTAAAATATCGGCTGTCGAAATTTTTTCAAGGCTTGAAATAGCACTCCACCAGCCCAATGTAGGCGGCAACCCGATAAATAAAAGACCTGCCCGAAACAACCGCAAACACGCCGGATGTTTCAGTAAGTCTTCCAGTAAATGATTAAAGAGACTGAGAATTATGGCTACAGACAAACATATTGAGGAATACGCCGCTCTGGCTACCCTGCCCCTACGCGATGTGGTGGTTTATCCGCACATGGTTCTGCCCCTGTTTGTGGGGCGCGAAAAATCCATCGCTGCGTTGAACCTAGCCATGGACAACGACGAACGGGTGTTTCTGCTTGCCCAGCGCGACCCCAACGACGACGAACCCAATGCCGAAGATTTGCACGAAATGGGCACGGTCGCCCAAATTCTGCAAGTATTGAAACTGCCCGACGGCACCGTGAAGGTATTGGTAGAAGGCGTACACCGCGCCCGTGCCTTGAAAGTAGAAGACACCGGCGAACTGTTTATGGCGCATGTTGAAACCGCCGAAGACACCGATGCCGACAATCCCGACATGGAAGCCCTGCGCCGCACCCTGCTTTCGCAATTCGACCAATTTGCCAAGCTCAACAAAAAGATTCCGGCCGAAGTCATCAGCACCATTCACGCCATCAACGAAAACAGCCGCTTGGTAGATACCGTGGCCGCACATTTGCAGCTTAAACTGGAACAGCGCCAAGAAGTGCTCGACACCGTGAGCATTACCGACCGCATGGAATACCTGCTCGGCCAGCTGGAAGCCGAACTCGACATCATGCAGGTGGAAAAACGCATTCGCGGCCGCGTCAAACGTCAGATGGAAAAATCACAGCGCGAATATTATTTGAACGAACAGGTTAAAGCCATTCAAAAAGAGCTGGGAGAAGAAGACGAACGCGGCGAACTCGAAGCGTTGGAAAAACAGATTAAAGAAGCCGGCATGAGCAAAGAGGCCGAAGAAAAATGTTTGTCCGAACTGAAAAAGCTGAAAATGATGCCGCCGATGTCGGCAGAATCCACCGTAGTGCGCAACTACATCGACACCCTGCTCGAACTGCCGTGGAAGAAAAAATCGCGCGTAAGCAAAGATTTAGCCAAAGCCGATTTGGTTTTGGATGCGGATCATTACGGCTTGGAAAAAGTTAAAGAACGCATTTTGGAATATTTGGCCGTACAAAAACGCATGGACAAAATCAAAGGACCTATTTTGTGTCTGGTCGGCCCTCCGGGCGTAGGTAAAACCTCGCTGGGCGAATCCATTGCCAAAGCAACCGGCCGCAAATATGTGCGCATGGCACTGGGCGGCGTTCGCGACGAAAGCGAAATCCGCGGCCACCGCCGTACCTATATCGGTTCGATGCCGGGTAAAATTCTGCAAAATATGGCTAAAGCCGGCGTGAAAAATCCGCTGTTTTTGCTCGATGAAATCGATAAACTCGGCAGTGATTTCCGCGGCGACCCCGCCAGCGCACTGTTGGAGGTACTCGACCCCGAACAAAACAATTCGTTTGCCGACCACTATGCCGAAGTGGATTATGATTTGAGCGACGTTATGTTTATCGCCACATCCAACAGCCTCAACATCCCGCCCGCTTTGCTTGACCGTATGGAGATTATCCGTCTTTCAGGATACACCGAAGACGAAAAAATCAACATTGCCATGCAATATTTAGTACCCAAGCAAATGAAACGCAACGGCGTAAAAGAAGGCGAATTGGTTATAGACGAGAGTGCAGTACGCGGCATCATCCGCTACTACACCCGTGAAGCAGGTGTGCGCTCGCTCGACCGCGAAATCGCCAAAATCTGCCGTAAAGTCGTGATGAAAATTACGCTGGCCGAAGATAAAAAAACCACCGCTTCCGGCAGAGGCCGTCTGAAAACCAAAGCCGTGAAGGTTGATGAAAAAAACCTGCACGAGTACTTAGGCGTGCGCCGTTTCGATTACGGTGTTGCCGAAGACGAAAACCGCATCGGCCAAGTAACCGGTTTGGCATGGACTGAAGTCGGCGGCGAATTGCTCACCATCGAAGCCGTCGCTTTGCCCGGCAAAGGCAACATCATCCGCACAGGCCAACTTGGCGACGTGATGAAAGAATCTGTATCCGCAGCATGGAGCGTCGTACGTTCGCGTGCCGAAGCCGTGGGCCTGTCTCCCGACTTCTACGAGAAAAAAGACATTCACGTCCATGTGCCCGAAGGTGCTACGCCGAAAGACGGTCCCAGTGCAGGTATTGCCATGACTTTGGCCATGGTATCGGCTTTCACCCAAATTCCGGTACGGGCCGATGTAGCCATGACCGGCGAAATCACCCTGCGCGGAGAAGTATTGCCCATCGGCGGTTTGAAGGAGAAACTGCTGGCTGCACTACGCGGCGGCATCAAACATGTGCTGATTCCGAAAGACAATGTTAAGGATTTGGAAGAAATCCCCGACAATGTGAAAAAAGGGCTTACCATCCATCCGGTGAAATGGATCGAAGAAGTGCTGGCATTCGGCTTGGAACGCCAGCCCGAACCATGGAAAAACGAAGAAGCGCCCACTGATTCGTCATTGGCTAAATCAGGCCGCAAGTCAAGCGTAAAGGCAACCAAACACTGATTTTGTTGGAATCTGTTGTAAAAGATGCGGGTGTTGTAAAGAAAGCTTTAAAAAGCCCGATACTACGCATCTTTTTGCTTGACACGTTGATTTTAGGCTTGCTATAAAGTCGGCAGATGTACGGATTTGTACCTAAACGCCCGATTTTTAGGGGTTTCATTATTTCAAACGATAGAAAGGGACTTAATTGTGAACAAGTCTGAATTGATTGAAGCTATTGCCCAAGAGGCTGATATTTCTAAAGCTGCCGCAGCCAAAGCTTTGGACGGTATGACCAATGCCGTAACCAATGCCTTGAAAAAGGGCGACACTGTAACCCTGGTTGGTTTCGGTACTTTCTACGTTGGCGAACGTGCCGAGCGTCAAGGCCGCAATCCCAAAACCGGCGAACCTTTGACTATCGCTGCAGCAAAAACACCTAAATTCCGTGCCGGCAAAGCATTGAAAGATGCTCTGTAATTGTTGACGGATCAGCTTTTCTATTTCAAAAAGCAGGCTATATGCCTGCTTTTTTGTTATCCTGATTTAATCAAATTATCGTTTTATCAACATAGTCAATCAACTTCACTTTTCTTCTAGAGTTGCTGCGCTTTAACTCAAAGAGAACGATGTACGCCGCTCAAGCGGCAGTAGAATCGGTTTCGTGCTATCTGCACTGCCTGCTACCTTGTATTAAAATAAGTTGATTCACTATATATACATACATTTTGATTTTCCAACTCAATCATCGAAAGAGCAAAGCTGCACAGTATATGGAAAGGCTGTTACAATGTGCATCGAAATTCCTGCTGGAAAATAAATCCGTTTAAAGCCATACTTTATCAACCAGATAAACTCCGGATTTTATATTCCTTGATCACTTTAAATTCCATTACAACCACCATTTTAATGCCATGTTTGTAACAGTAGAAAAATATAAAACACCCGCCAAAATTTTGTTGGGTTTGATTGCAATCACATTCGTAGGCTTCGGAGTCAGCACCGTTTCCGCTCCCGGTTCCGATTATATTGTGAAGGTAGGCGACCGAAAGGTTAGCGAATTCGACTTGAACACAACTTTACAGAATTTACAGCATTCGGGCGGAGCATCGGAATCCCGCGAAACTGTTTTCCAAGCACTGTTACAGCGCACTTTATTGGCTGAAGGCGCCGAAGAAATGGGTTTTGCCGTATCTCAAGAGCAATTGAAACAAAATATTGTGAATGACCGTACATTTCACGATCAAAACGGCAAATTCAGCCAAAACCTGTTTAATCAATATCTAAGCCAACGCAACCTTTCGGAAGACCAATATATCGACCAACTCAAAAGCGAATTTGCCGTACAGCATCTTTTAGCTATGGTAGGCGGCGGCGTATTGGTTAGCGATGCACAAGCCAAGCAGATTATTAATGCCGCTCAGGTTGAGCGCACGATACGCACCATAACATTTACTCCTGAGGCTTTTGCTGCACAGGTGAAGGTAGATGATGCGGCCCTTAAAAAACATTATGATGCCAACAAGAAAAACTACCTTGTTCCTCAAGCGGTTAAATTTGAATATGTGGCATTGAACATTCAAGATCTGGCTGAGAAGCAAACCATCAGCAACGAAGAGCTGAATAAGGCACTCGAACAAGTTGTGCCTGCGCGTGAAATTGCGCATATTTTGTTTACCGTAGCAAAAGATGCACCAGAAAACGTGCGCGCGGCAGCCAAAACAGAAGCTGAAAAAGTATTGGCTCAAGTGAAAGCCAACCCTGCCAAATTCGCCGCATTGGCAAAACAGCATTCCCGTGACGAAGGGTCGGCAGAGAACGGCGGTAATCTCGGTTATTTGCCTAAAGATGGCGGCTTGTTGAAAGAGTTTGAAGATAAAGCATTTTCACTTGAAAAAGGCCAAATTAGCGAATTGGTTCAAACCGATGCCGGCTACCACATAATTACCGTATTGAATATTCAAGATATCGAAAAAGAAAAGGCACGCATCGAAGCCGAGTTGAAGCAGAAAAAAGCCACTTCGGCATTTAATGAAGCCAAAGAAAAACTGACGGAAGAAGCATTTAATCACCCCGACAGTTTAACCGAAGTGGCCAAAAAATTAGGTTTGAAAGTCGAAGCGCCCGCAGATTGGCTAACAAGAGAAAACGGTAAAGCTGCCGGTATGCCCGATGCACTCATCAATACCTTATTCAGTGACGATGTCATTAAGAAAAAACACAATTCCGAACCGGTAACTGTTGGCGACGGGTTGATTTGGGTTGTGCGTGCGAAAGAAGTTAGAGAGGAATCCACTCAAACATTTGACCAAGCCAAAGAGTTTGTGAAAACAGATTACATCCGCGCCGAAGCGGGCAAACTGGCGGAAACAAAAGCCAACCAAGCTTTAGCAGATGTTCAAAAAGGCAAAACAGCAGGTTTGACGTGGTCGCCGGTGTCGCAAATGACAGCCGAACAAGCGCGGAAGTCGATGCCGCCTGAAGCGTATGCCCAATTGGCAAAAGCCCGCCCCGCTCAAGGCAAGCCGGCTTATGCCTTGTTGTCCAACCTGCCTGCACCGGTATTGGTAGAGGTTCAAGCCGTTAAAGTGCCCGACAACATTACACAAGATCAAATCAAGGCAATCAAGCAGACCATCGGTCAAGCTCAAGGTGCGAATAATCTCGATGTTTTAATCACTTATCTCAATTCAACGATTAAGCAAACTCAAGGCGCACAAAAAGTGAATACTCAGCAAGAATAAGTGCGTTGTAATATTAAGACGGGGCAGATTAAACAATCTGCCCCGTCTTTTTTGAAAGAGATTTCTTTTTTGAAAGAGATTTCTTTGGTCGGCTTTTTAATACATATCGAGCCCTTTGCAAAACCCCATTTACGGCGTATTTCTGCGTTGCACACTGCCCGCTCTTTTGCCTGTCGTTTCATATATCTGTGCTCGCTGTGCTGCTACGCCTTAAACTGCATCCGTATCCGAAGATTCTAAAAGGTGTCAAAATATGCTTAAACAATCGTTTCGACTCAAACGTTTCTTTCAGACGGCCTCGAAGCCTTTACCCGGATAGCTTAAAGCTTAAGCATGACGGTTGATTTTATCTTCTTGAATAGGCAGATTCAGCAAGGCTGCAGCAGCTGCCAGAGCCATGTCGGCATACCACATCCAACCGTAATCACCGAAAGCAGTAATGGCCTTGCCGCCGAGATACGCACCGAAAAATGCACCGATTTGGTGTGAAAGCAAGGTTAAGCCGAACAACGTGGCCAAATAACGCACACCAAAGCGTTTACCGACAATGGCGGCGGTAGGCGGAACGGTTGCCAGCCAAGTCAAACCCAATCCCGCGGCAAACAGATAAAAAACGGTATCGGTGCGCGGCAGCAGCAGATAAACGGCAATCAAAGCAGCGCGCGAGCCGTACATCCAAAATAAAATATATTTGCTGCGGTAACGGCCCACCGCCCAACCTGCGGCCAAACTGCCTGCTACGTTCGATAATCCGATAATCGCCAGCGACCAAGAAGCAACGGAAGGCGGCAATCCGCATAATGCCACTTCGGTCGGCAAATGGGTAACGAGAAAAGCGATATGGAAACCGCAAGTGAAAAAACCCAAATGCAGCAGAATATAACTTCGGTCTTTAAAAGCGCGAACCAGCGCCTGTTTGAGCGTTTCGCCCGTATGCCCGGTTGCGGCTGCCTGTTGCGGCTTAGCCGAGCCCTCGCCGCGGGTCAGCAAACGGGAAAGCGGAATAATCAGCATGCTGACGGCGGCCAAAACATACATGGTTGCGCGCCAACCGGCGGTCGGCAGCAGAATCAATCCCTGCACCAAGGGTGAAAACAAAAATTGGCCAAACGACCCGCCCGCATTCACCACTCCGGAAGCGGTGCCGCGCATTCGTGCGGGAACTTTGTTGGCAACCCGGCTCATCAAAATCGAAAAACCGCCTGCACCCGAACCGAAAGCAATCATCACACCCATAGTGAGCGCAAGCCCCCATACACCGGGCACCCACGGCACCAGCAAGCACCCCGCTACCAACAGCAACGTGCCCCACAACAATACCGGCCAAGCACCGAAGCGGTCGGCCAATGCACCGGTAAGCGGTTGGGAAACGCCCCACATCAACTGGGTGACCGCAATGGCAAAACTGATATCGGCAATACTGAGCGGTGTATCGCGTACCATGGGCTGCATAAACAAGCCCAGCGACAGCCGTATGCCCGAAGTTATCATCAACACGGCTGCCGCGCACATGATTACCAACCACGCCAACCGCAAGTTTTCGGAATGATGCTGCATCACGTTGGTGTTCTCTTCTCTATCAATATTGTTATGGCAAATAAACTTATTTTTGATACAAGGCAGCAATGCCTTAGCAGAAATAAGTTTATTTGCAATATAGGTTCGACATACTGCCGGCATTTATATAGCAGGCCGTCTGAAAAAACAAGCGGATAGCGGGAAAGCGCATCTCCGCCCTGTTGTAACCGAAAGAAACCGTTATTCCCCACAACGCTGATGTCGTGCCGGTTAAAATGCCTTTTTTACGGTTGCCTGCTTTGCCGTTGCTGTTGAAAATGAGCGTCCGACCTACGGCTTTCACTTCTAATGCTCTATATATTTTAAAGGCTTATTGCTTCAAAACCTTTATCTTCAACCAAGCCCTTAACCGCTCGTTTACATATTCTTTACAACTACACAAAATTACACTTATACTGATTCGGCAGCCTGCATATTGCTATGCAACCTGATATGTCATACCCAAAGGCAGCCGAAACAGAACACACGGAGCCATGCAGTATGGCATATCCAGTTGAACGGCCACGCTTTGAATAAGTGCAGGCTGGCTGACCAAGCTGTTTTTTCATAACGTTTCAACAGGACAAAAAAGATGACTCCTGACAACCAACAACGCCCGGACAATATCGAGCTGCTGAGCGCACAAGCGCCGATAACCGATTTCCGCGGCCTGATCACCACCATTATCGCAGCCGTAATATGCTTCGGCATTTACCACATTCTTCCTTACGATGCCGTTGCCAACAAAGGCATAGCCGTGCTGCTGTTTGTAGCGATTTTGTGGTTTACCGAAGCGGTTCATATCACGGTTACCGCTTTGATGGTACCCGTGCTGGCGGTGCTGCTCGGCTTTCCGGAAATGGATATTAAAAAAGCCATGAGCAGTTTTTCCGACCCGATTATCTATATTTTCTTCGGCGGTTTCGCTCTGGCAGCCGCACTCCACATGCAGCGTCTCGACCGCAAAATCGCCGTATGGCTGCTGTCGTTATCGGGCGGGAACATGAAAGCCGCCGTGTTGATGCTGTTCGGCGTAACCGCATTTTTGTCTATGTGGATCAGCAATACGGCCACTGCCGCGATGATGCTGCCGCTGGCCATGGGCATGATGGACCACTTGGATAAAGAAAAAGAACGCAAAACCTATGTATTTGTGTTGCTGGGTATCGCCTACTGCGCGAGTATCGGCGGCTTGGGCACCATTGTCGGCTCGCCGCCGAACGCGATTGCCGCCAAAGCCTTGGATTTGGATTTTGCCGGCTGGATGAAAATGGGCTTACCCATGATGCTGCTGATTCTGCCGTTGATGCTGTTTGCCCTGTATATCATTTTGCGCCCCAACCTCAACGAGCGCGTTGAAGTCAAAGCCGAACACATTCCGTGGACACTGCACCGCGTGATTGCCATGCTGATTTTTATTTCTGCCGCCGTAGCGTGGGTATTCAGTTCAAAAATCAAAGCAGCGTTCGGTATCGCCAGTCCCGACACCGTTATCGCCCTTACCGCAGCCGTGGCCGTGGTGGTATTCGGCGTAGCCCGCTGGAAAGAAGTTGCGCGCAATACCGACTGGGGCGTGCTGATGCTCTTTGGCGGCGGCATTGCCTTGAGCAACCTGCTGAAAGTTTCCGGCGCTTCCCTTGCTCTCGGCCAACAGTTGGCCACCGCATTTGTGTTGGCTCATCCTTTGGTAGTGATTTTTGCCGTGGCCGCCTTTATTATTTTCCTAACCGAATTTACCAGCAATACCGCTTCTGCCGCGCTGCTTGTGCCGATTTTCGCCAGCATCGCCACCCAAATGGGTTTGCCTAAAGAAGTGTTGGTATTTGTAATCGGCATCGGTGCATCGTGTGCATTTATGCTGCCGGTTGCCACCCCGCCGAATGCCATCGTATTCGGAACCGGTTTGATACAGCAAAAAGAAATGATGCGTACCGGCGTGCTGCTGAATGTGCTGTGTATCGTGTTGGTAGCTGCTTGGGCGTACGCGTTTTATGTTTGAGCAAACAAGCGCGTATAGCAAATAAACTGCTTCTGCTACGGCCTTGCTGCCTTGTATCAAAAATAAGTTTGTTTGCTGCAAAGCCTGCCGTAAAACGCAAAGGCCGTCTGAACATTGTGTTTTCAGACGGCCTTAAACATTTTTCATCGTTTATAAATATTTTTTGCCCATTCCGATCACCCTAGCCTTATTGCAGCCTAATGGGTTTGCATATCAAGCACTTGCGTAAATCACCCAACCCGCCGCACAATAGCAACATACAACCCAACCTGCGGTCTGACTTTGAAAACAGAAATGTCACGATAACGGCTTATTCTGCTGGGCCATACGCCTACATAACGGTATGCGCCGTTTATTACACATGATAACATTACGCTTTCAGACAACAGGCCGTCTGAAGCCATTATCTTTTTTCAGACGGCCTTTCAGCCGATCAGTCAGGATACATTATGGATGAATTAATCAAAGAAGCCGCCCTTCATTTTCACGAATACCCCAATCCCGGCAAAATCCAAGTTGCCCCCACCAAACCGCTGGCCACACAATACGACCTTTCGCTGGCTTACTCGCCCGGCGTAGCCGCTCCGTGTATGGAGATTTATAATGACCCGCTCGCTTCTTATAAATACACCGCACGCGGCAATTTAGTGGCCGTGATTTCCAACGGCACCGCCGTATTGGGTTTGGGCAACATCGGCGCATTGGCCGGCAAGCCCGTTATGGAAGGTAAAGGCGTTCTGTTTAAAAAATTCGCCGGCATCGACGTATTCGATATCGAAATCAACGAAACCGACCCCGACAAACTGGTTGAAATCATCGCTTCATTAGAGCCTACGTTCGGCGGCATCAATCTTGAAGACATCAAAGCACCCGAGTGCTTCTATATCGAACAAAAACTGCGCGAACGCTGCAACATCCCCGTATTCCACGACGACCAACACGGCACGGCCATTATTACCGCTGCCGCCGTACTGAACGCGCTGCGCGTAACCGAGAAAAAAATCGAAGACGTTACCCTCGTGTGCTCAGGCGCCGGAGCAGCCGCCATCGCCTGCTTGGATTTGCTGGTAGCCTTGGGCATGAAGCGCGAAAACATTACCGTATGCGACTCCAAAGGCGTGATTTACACCACCCGCGAAGACCGCGAACGCATGGACGAAAGCAAAGTACGTTATGCCGTTCAAGACAACGGCCAGCGCGTATTGGCCGACGCGGTTAACGGTAAAGACATTTTCCTCGGCTTGTCCGGCCCCAACGTATTGAGCACCGACATGCTCAAAACCATGAACACCAGCCCGATTGTGTTCGCTCTGGCCAACCCCACCCCTGAAATTTGGCCGCCCGAAGCCAAAGAAGCCCGCCCCGACGTGATTATCGGCACGGGCCGTTCCGACTTCCCCAATCAAGTCAACAACGTATTGTGCTTCCCGTTTATTTTCCGCGGCGCATTGGATGTGGGCGCAACCACCATCAACGAAGAAATGAAGCTCGCCTGCGTTCGCGCCATCGCCGACTTGGCCTTGGCAGAATCCAGCGCGGAAGTGGCCGGTGCTTACGAAGATGCCGACCTGACTTTCGGCCCCGAATACCTGATTCCCAAGCCTTTCGATCCGCGTCTGATTGCCAAAATCGCCCCTGCCGTGGCTCAAGCCGCTATGGATTCCGGCGTGGCCACCCGCCCGATTACCGACATGGATGCCTATGTTGAAAAACTGACCCAGTTCGTTTATAAAACCAGCCTGTTCATGCGCCCGATCTTTAACCAAGCGCGCAAACAAATCAAACGCATCGTACTTACCGAAGGCGAAGACGAGCGCGTGCTGCACGCCGCACAGCAAGTGGTATCGCAAAAACTGGCCTTCCCTATTTTGGTCGGCCACCGCAAAATCATCGAAGAACGCTTGCAATCTCAAGGCTTAACCATTCAGCCGGGTAAAGATTTCGACCTGATCGACATCAGCGACAACCCTTATTTTGAAGAAAGCTGGAAAGAATACTACCAACTGCGCAAACGCAAAGGCGTTACCGAAGAAATGGCACGCCGCCGTATGCGCGCAAACAGCACGCTGATCGGCGCATTGATGGTGCGCCTCGGCCATGCCGACGGTATGCTCTGCGGCACAATGGGGCGTTTTTACGACCACTTCAATATCTTTGAAGAAGTAATCGGCTACAACAACCCCGAAAACCACGCATTCGCCATGAACGCGCTGATTTCAAACAAAGGCAACTTCTTCATTGCCGATACCTACATCAATGAAGACCCCGATGCCGAGCAGCTGGCCAAAGGTACGCTGATGTGCGCCAAAGAAATGAAACGCTTCGGTATCAAACCGAAAGTGGCTTTGGTATCGAATTCCACTTACGGTTCGCGCAAAGACAAAGATGCCATCAAAATGCAGCAGGCATTGGAAATGATTCGCGAAATTGACCCTAATCTGGAAATCGACGGCGAAATGCAGGCCGATGTGGCGATGGACGAAGAAATGCGTAAGAGCATTTTCCCCGAAACCACCCTCACCGGCTCGGCCAATCTGTTGGTGATGCCGAACGTAGAAGCAGCCAATATCAGCTACAACCTTCTGCGCGTGAATGCAACCAACGGCATTACCGTCGGCCCGATTCTGATGGGCATGAACAAACCCGTGCACATCGTTACGCCGATCTCTACCGTGCGCCGCATCGTAAACATGATTGCGTTAACGGCGGTGGATGCGCAACGCCAATAAGGTTGGGTTGTTAATCTTTTTACTGCGGCACGCCATATTGAAAGGCGTGCCGCAGTAAAAGCAGGAAACGACCAATATTTGAACAGCAAAAATCCGGCATGGTATCAACCGTGCCGGATTTTTTTATGCTGAAGCTTTTGCACAATTCAGATAAACGCTCAAACGGGGCTTAAAAAGCTTTGAGGCCGTCTGAAAACCTGTTACGCGAGTTTTGCTAAAGAGAACTTTGTGAGTTTTTCTAAAACGCTTTTAAAACTGTAAAAAACTTTCATAAGGGCGGACATACCATCCGCCTTTATATATTGTGCGAACATAAACATTTGAAATATTTACCTATTATCCAACCAAATAATGCTCGCCATCCGGCCGGTTTGTTTTTCACGACGGTAAGAAAAGAAAGTTTCGCGTTCGAGCACGGTGCAATGATTGCCGCCGTAAATCATGTTTACGCCTTCCCGCTGTAAAACCAATCGGGCAAGGGCGTAGATATCGGCAAGATATTTGTTGTCGCCTATCGGCTCGAAGGCCCGCGATGCTTCGTGGGTTTGGGCGCAGAATACGTCGAAAACATCTTGCCCCACTTCAAATGCATCGGGGCCGATGGCGGGGCCGAGATAAGCCATGATTTCAAGAGACGGCACATTCATGGCCGCGATGGTGTTTTGTAGAACGCCGCCGGCCAAACCGCGCCAGCCCGCATGTGCGGCAGCAACCACGGTGCCCGCTTTGTCGCAGAACAACACGGGTAGGCAGTCGGCGGTCATGGCGGCGCAAGCGGCGGAGGCCGTTCGATCAACGGCGGCATCGGCATCCGGGGAAACGCCGATATGCTCGGCGGCCTGAACAACTGTTGTGCCGTGAATCTGATTCAGATACACCACCGGCACGCCCACATGTGCCTGAACGGTTTCGCGGTTATGCCGCACATGTTCCGGGCGGTCGCCGACATGGCTGCCTAAATTGAGGCTGCGGTATGCACCTTCGCTGATGCCGCCGTTGCGGGTGGTGATTAAAGTGTGCACGTTGGCGGGTGCCGGCCATTCGGCTTTGAAAAACGGTGCATTACCGTGCGGCTGTAAACCGATGGCGGCGTTTAGATCAAAGGGGTTGTTCATGGGCATACCTTTCAGACGGCCTGAAGCCTTTGGGCTTTATTGTTCTTTGCCGCAGCAGGTTTTGTATTTTTTACCGCTGCCGCAAGTGCAGGGATCGTTTCTGCCGACTTTGGCGGTTTTGTTGCGTATGGTTTTCGGTTTGTTTTTAATGCTGCGCCAATAGTAATAAATGTCGAGCAACACATGCGGCAGCTCGGATTCGAGCTGGGTGAGTTCCTTATCGGTAAGATGGAGCAAAACTTCGCCGTTGTCGTCTTCATCATAGATGCCGCCCAAGGCCATGATGGGATAAAACAAATCTTCAAACTCTTCATTGTTCACGGCCTCAAACCAATCGGTAGGCACCACATCCAAAGCATAAAGATAAGCATTGCACCAAGTATGGAAATCGGGGTTTTCGGCTTCGTCGTCATACAGCCACAAATCGGGCAGCATTTTTTCTTCGAGCTTGGTGTGCATATCCATCACCAAAGCGAGAACCAGCGATTCGATTTCTTTTTGCTCGTTGTGCGTGAACAGATTTTCGTCGCCCATCACTTCGGGCAGCCATTCGCCCGTGTTGAGCGCATCGGGGCCGGTGAGCAGCGCCATCATATAGGCCTGCACCTCGTCGCAGCGCATGGTGGCATGGGTTTCTGCTTTTGCGTCAAGCAGTTCGGAAAGTCTTTGGCGGGAAGCTTCATCAAACATGGTGGTTCCTTGTGCAGCGCGGCATGAGGCCGTCTGAAATAATAGAATAATCGATAAGCGGTTATCGGGCAGAATATAATCTTTGGCGCATCTGTTCAAACAAACATACGGTTGCCGCCATAGCAACGTTCAATGATTCGGTTTGCCCGAGCATAGGAATTTTGACGCAACCGTGCACATGCCCGAGCATTTCGTGGCTGACACCGCTGCCTTCGTTACCGAACACCCACGCGGCAGGCTCACCCAAACGCATTTCATAAAGATTATGGTTGTTGGTTTCAGAAAGTGCGGTCGCCCAAATATTGCCGCCGATGTAGCGGCGGCTCCACCCGGGCAAATCGACGCGGTCATAAATATTCAGCAAAAAATGCGCGCCCATGCCGGCACGCAATACTTTCGGCGCCCATACGTCGGCGCAATCGCGGCTTAACACCAATTGTTTGACACCGGCTGCCGCCGTGCTGCGCATGATGGTGCCGACATTGCCGGGGTCTTGCACGCGCTCCAGCACCACGCAATCGCCCTCGGTAGGTAAGGCCGTCTGAAACGGGATATCAATTAACGTCATCAAGTCTTCCGCTTCGGTCAGGCCGGTGATTTTAGACAAAATGCCTTGTGATACCCATGTAAGCGCATCGGGCGGCAGGGTTTGCACGGCTGCGCGGATTTCCGGCAGGTCTTTTTTGGCTTCGGGAATATAAACCTGCAAAGGCTGCCCTCCGCTGTCTAAATAGGCTTGCAGAAGATGCACGCCTTCCAGCACCGTTTGCCCGTGCAGGCGGCGGAATTTGGCTTGGCCAAGCAGTTTCGATACATGTTTCAGCTGTTCGTTTCGTGCAGAAGTAATCAGTTTCATGGGCGGCATTATAATGTTTTTCAGACGGCCTTGCTGCAATGATAGGCCGTCTGAAAAGGCAGGCTTGCTTTTATGTATCAAGCAAAGCTGTTACACCGGCAATGCAAGCAGCGATTCGAGAACCAAAAAATTTGAGAAGAAAAAACTTACTTGATTTCACCGCAACTTTATCTGTTAGAAAATGGTAATATCCGTTTGCTTGAACGCCAATAAACCATGTCCTGCTTTATGTAAGAATATATAGAGGAATTTTCAATGACCAAACAAATTGCCATTCTGCCCGGCGACGGCATCGGCCCCGAAATCATCGCCCAAGCCGTGCGCGTGTTAGACAAATTGATTTCAGACGGCCTTGATGTCCAGTATCAATACGCCCCGCTCGGTGGCGCCGCTTACGACGAATACGGCCACCCTTACCCCGAATTCACTCAAAAACTCTGCCGCGAAGCCGATGCCGTATTGCTCGGTGCCGTCGGCGGCCCCCAATACGACAATCTCGACCGCCCGCTCCGCCCCGAGCGCGGTTTGCTGGCCATCCGCAAAGATTTAAACCTGTTTGCCAACCTGCGCCCTGCCATTCTGTATAAAGAGTTGGCCAATGCTTCCACGCTCAAACCCGAAGTGGTTGCGGGCTTGGATATTCTGATTGTGCGCGAACTCACCGGCGACATTTATTTCGGCGAACCGCGCGGCATCCGCACACTGGAAAACGGCGAGCGCGAAGGCTTCAACACCATGAAATACAGCGAAAGCGAAATCCGCCGCATCGCCAAAGTGTCGTTTGAAGCCGCACAAAAACGCAATAAAAAGCTGTGTTCGGTCGATAAAGCCAACGTATTGGAAACCACCGAATTGTGGAAAGAAATCTTTACCGAAACCGCTAAAGATTACCCCGATGTAGAACTTTCGCATATGTATGTCGATAACGCCGCCATGCAGCTTGTGCGCGCGCCGAAACAGTTCGACGTCATCTCTACCGGCAATATTTTCGGCGACATTTTGAGCGATCAGGCTTCAATGCTAACCGGCTCCATCGGTATGCTGCCTTCGGCTTCATTGAACGAAACCGGCAAAGGTTTATATGAACCTTCGCACGGCTCCGCACCCGATATCGCAGGCCAAAACAAGGCCAACCCGCTGGCTACGATTTTATCGCTGGCTATGCTCGTGCGTTACAGCCTGAATGACGAAGCACGGGCGAAACAAATCGAACAAGCCGTGCAAAAGGTATTGGAACAGGGATACCGCACCGGCGATATTTTCGAAGAAGGCACGAAACTCGTTTCTTGCTCTGAAATGGGTGATGCCGTTCTGGCTGCGCTATAAAAGCCCGAACAGCTTGAAGTAAAACAATAATCAAAGGCCGTCTGAACCGTTTTATGGGTTTTCAGACGGCCTGAGACCTTTGCAAAACCCTCAAAAATCCTCTAAATTCCCACTCACATCAAACTCCGAGAATTTAGAGGATTTTGTTCATGAGCAGCTTTTTGCACACCGATGCCCTCCACCACATCGAAAAACATCTCGACCGCTTCCCACTCATCAAACTCGACCGTATTCTTGACTGGACACCCATCGAACAATACCTCGCCGGCCGCAAAACCCGCTACGTGCGCGACAACGGCGGCCGTCCCGCCTATCCTTTGCTCTCCATGTTCAAAGCCGTCCTGCTCGGCCAATGGCACAGCCTCTCCGACCCCGAACTCGAATACAGCCTCATCACCCGCATCGATTTCCAACTCTTCTGCCGCTTCGACGACTTCCTCATTCCCGACCACGGCACCCTTTGCCGTTTCCGCAACTGGCTGGCACAAGACAACACCTTGGCCGAACTATTGGATCTGATTAACCGCCAACTGACTGACCAGGGCTTAAAAGTAGAGAAAGCATCCGCCGCCATCGTTGACGCCACCATTATTCAGACGGCCGGCGGCAAACAGCGTCAGGCCATCGAAGTGGATGACGAAGGCGTTGTCTGTGGCGAAACCACCCC